>NZ_VFVC01000109.1:0-1044 GCF_006441575.1 Mesorhizobium sp. B2-4-12 | reverse complement strand
GGCGAATAGGGTGAATCGTTGGGATTCCCTTTTCGACTGAAGTCTGATTCCTATGGATGCGGAGGTGCACCATGGGCAAAGCGGTTTCGCAGGATTTGAGGCTTCGACTTGTTCGCGGCATTGCCGAGGGCAAGTCGCGGCGGGCAGTTGCGGCGCAGTTTGAGGTGGCGCCTTCGACGGCGGTACGTGTTCAGGCACGCTATGCGGCGACTGGTTCCGTCGAACCGGCCCGTCAGGGGCGTCCTGCCGGGTCTGGCAAACTCGGCCCGTATCGTCAGGCCATTGTCGACAAAGTGATGGCCAGGCCGGACATCACGATGCCTGAGCTTGGCGCGTGGCTTGAAGACGAGCACGGCGTCAGGGCGGACCCGTCGAACCTGTCGAAGTTGCTGTGCCGGGAGGGGTTTACGTATAAAAAAAGCCCTGCTGGCGTCGGAGCAAGAACGGCCCGACGTGAGAGCGGCGCGGCGTGAGTGGCGCGACCATCATCAGCCTCTGATGCGCGCCGTGCCGGCGCGGATCGTCTTCATCGACGAAACGAGCGTGAAGATCAACATGACCCCGTTGCGCGGGCGCAGCCTGCGCGGCAAGAGGCTCCTCGCCGATGCGCCCTTCGGCAAATGGCATACCCAGACCTTCATCGCCGGCCTGCGTTGCCATGAACTGGTGGCCCCCTGGATCATCGAGGGAGCCATCGACGGTGCGGCGTTCGATGCCTATGTCGAAACCCAGCTCGCACCGGCTCTCGGGCGCGGCGACATCGTTATTCTGGACAATCTCAATGTCCACAAAAGTCCGCGCGCCGCAGAGGCGCTCAAACAGCGCGGCGCCAGGTTCCTCTTCCTGCCCAAATATTCGCCGGACCTCAACCCGATCGAGATGGCCTTCGCAAAACTCAAAACCCTGTTGCGAAAGGCCAAAGCGCGCACCTACGACGATCTCGTCCGCGCCGTCGGAAGCATCTGCGCCATGTTCGATCCAACCGAATGCTGGAACTATCTCAAACAGGCAGGCTACGTTGCATGTTAATCGCCCGATGCTCTA
>NZ_VFVC01000108.1:0-1089 GCF_006441575.1 Mesorhizobium sp. B2-4-12 | reverse complement strand
TCGGCGCCCCGCCATTTGACGGCGCCATTCTGGCGCACACCGCGCACCGCCGCCTCGGCCGGATAGTTGGGCTCGGGGGTCGTCTTCGGCATGGGACGGGTCGAGGGGCGGTAATGCTGTGCCGGGGTGTCCATGGCCAATGCTTCGTGCGGGCGTTCCTCATTATAGCTGCGCCGGAAGGCCTCGAAGGCCTGGGCTTGTGCCTGTCTGTCGGCCTCCGGTGCGTTGGCCATCGGCAGCATGGTCAGATGGAAACGCTCGTGACGCCCGTTCTGCTGCGGCTTGCCGGGCTGGATGCGCTCCAGGGCGATGCCGAGCTTGATGAAGCGCACCGCAAGCGGCGTCAGTCCGGTGACGCCGGCCGATGCAAATGGAGAGCCGTTGTCGCTTCTGAACCGATCCGGCAGGCCGTTCTCCTCAAACAGCCGCTCAAACACCGGCCAGGCCTCCTCATCGGCTGTCGAGCCCGTCGCCGCCAGCGCCAACAGGTAGCGGCTCAAGCCATCCATCACCGTCAAGGGCTCGCAGCGCCACCCGTCACGGGTCCAGAACCGGCCTTTGTGGTCTCCCGTCCACACCGCATTCGGCTGCGCAGGCTCCGGCCAGGGGCCGTTGCCCGCCGCCTTCCAGCGCCTGCGTCGCCGCCCGACAAGACCATACCGCTTCAGGATCTCGCCTGCCGTCGAGACCGCCGGCCAGCAGCATGAGGGCTCGCTTCGCCTCAGCCTGGCCATGATCTTCTTCGGCCCCCACAGCGGATGCGCCTCCTTCGCCGCCACGATCCGCTCCACCAACTCCAATGCCGTCGCCCGGCCGTGTTTGAGCGGTGCCCGCGGCAGATCATGCAAGCCTTCCGGCCCAAGCTCCCGGTAGCGCCCAAGCCATTTGTAGCCGGTCTTGCGCGAGATCTCGAAGGCCGCACAAAGCTGCGTCATCGTCTCCTCGCCACTAAGACACTCTGCAACAAATCGAAGCCGCTCATCCATGAGCCCAATCTCTCGCCAAACCATCGCCGGTCCTCCCGGCGGACAAGAAAACCGTTACCCATGCAATCGGTCCATCCTGTTACCTATCTATCCGGTTCGGACA
>NZ_VFVC01000107.1:0-1113 GCF_006441575.1 Mesorhizobium sp. B2-4-12 | reverse complement strand
GCGATCGCGCCGCCCGCACTCGAGTCCGCAGCGCACCGCTTGGCAGGTTGAGGCGAAGGTGTTGGAGGTACGCGACAAGAGCAACAACGTCTGGGGCGGCCGCAAGATCAAGGGGGCGCTGGAGAAGGATAGTGAGCTCGAAATCCCGGCGGCAAGCACGATCACCGCGATCCTGCGCCGTCACGAGCGGCTGACGGAGGCTGGAGCGGCGCAACATCCGGGACCATGGCAGCGCTTCGAGCGGGAGACCCCCAACGAGCTGTGGCAAATGGACTTCAAAGGTCACTTTGCCATCCATAGCGGCCGCTGCCATCCGCTCACCACGCTCGACGACCATTCGCGCTTCAACCTGGTGCTTTCTGCCTGCGGCAATGAGCAGGGCCGAACGGTGCGCGGGGAGCTGGAGATTGCCTTTCGCCACTATGGTTTGCCGCTGGCGATGCTGATGGATGGCGGCCCGCCGTGGAGCGATCCCGGCGGCGAGCCCTACACCGTGTTCAGCGTTTGGTTGTTGCGGCTTGGCATCCGCGTCCTGCACGGTCGACCGCGCCACCCCCAGACGCAAGGCAAGGAAGAGCGCTTCCATCGCACGCTGAAAGCCGAAGTGATCAGCGGGCGAAGCTTCGGCGATCTCGCCGATTGTCAGCGGGCCTTCGACCAATGGCGTCCGCGTTATAACCACGAACGGCCGCACGAGGCACTCGACATGGCGACGCCGGCCGAGCGGTACCGGCCGAGCCCACGCTGCTTCCCTGAGGTGTTGCCCGCGATCGAATACGGACCAGGTGACAAGGTCCGCAAGGTCGACAGCGATGGCTTCATCAGCTTCAGGAACCGACCTTGGCGGATCGGCAAGGCCTTCCGCGGCGAGCTGGTGGCACTTCGCTCCACTGACCAGGATGGCCTCTTCAGCGTGCACTACTGCTCGCATCGGATTGCCACCCTTGACCTGCGCTCCACCGACAGGGAGGCCTGTGGACTTGTGGACAACGCTAAGCCTTGCCCACAGGGTCCACACCCCAAACAACAACAAAAACAACCCGTCTCATCATGATGAAAAAATGTGTCCACGATGTCCCCGAACACCTGTCCACCTTGTCTCCGGCACAAACA
>NZ_VFVC01000106.1:0-1164 GCF_006441575.1 Mesorhizobium sp. B2-4-12 | reverse complement strand
CCTAGTCACCTGAATCTGAAGTTCGGTTCATTGTCTTCTGGCAGAAGCGCTTGACCGACGCGAGGATTTGGTCGGCGGATTTGACCCATTTGTATGGGGTCGGGTTCTCGTTGTGGGTTTCGATGAAGGCGTCGATATCAGCTTCCAGTTCTGCGGTGGAACGGTGTACGCCGCGCTGCAACTGCTTTCGCGTCAGCTCTGCGAACCACCGCTCGACCTGATTGATCCAGGATGCCGACGTTGGCGTGAAGTGAACATGCCAGTGTGGACGGCGCGCGAGCCAAGCCTTGATCCTCGGCGTCTTGTGGGTCGCATAGTTGTCCATCACCAGATGCACGTCCGGGCCATTGGGCATTTCGGTGTCGATCCGCTTCAGGAAGTCGAGGAATTCGGTGGCCCGGTGACGCTTGTAGCAATGACCTATCACCGCCCCAGTGGCAACATCGAGCGCGGCGAACAGAGAAGTCGTGCCGTTGCGAACATAAGTATGAGTACGCCGTTCGGCGACGCCCGGTGCCATAGGCAGAACCGGCTGCTCGCGATCCAATGCCTGGATTTGCGATTTCTCATCCACGCATAGCACGATCGCCCGGTCCGGTGGTGACATATAGAGGCCGACGATGTCCTGCACCTTATCAACGAAGAGCGGATCGGAGGAAAGCTTGAATGTCTCGGTACGATGCGGCTGCAGGCCAAACGCGGTCCAGATCCGACGGATGGTGGTATGAGAAAGGCCGCGGTCGGCTGCCATCGAACGGATGGACCAGTGCGTGGCATCCTTGGGAGTGGTGTTCAACGTACGCTCGACGACCTGAGCAACCTGGGCATCGGAGACAGTTCGCGGTCGACCGGTACGATATTCATCTGTCAGCCCTTCAATACCATCCTGTACGAACCGACGGCGCCACTTGCCAACCGTGTGCTCGTGAACACCCAGGCGTTCGGCAACGTCTTTGCTTTGCAAACCCTGCGCGCACAGCAAGACCATCCGGCATCGATCCGACAAGGAGCGCGGCGCCTTATGCCGCACCTGAGATTCGAGGAAACCTCTATCCGCGTCGCTTAGAACGACAAGGTCCGCCTGCCTGCCAGCCATGAATCAAACTCCTGCTCTTGTGACAGAAGCCAAACAAAATGAAGCTTACTTTTGTTCCAGGGGACTAG
>NZ_VFVC01000105.1:0-1377 GCF_006441575.1 Mesorhizobium sp. B2-4-12 | reverse complement strand
TCAGACTGCTGACGAACCCCGTCGATTTTCGGCGGGGTTTTGTTTTGCGCGTTGATTGAGCTTTGTAAATTGGTGTCAGGAGAAGATGTCAGGAGGCTGGCGCTGCGCATCTGGCCTCAGGCGGGTGCTGGTTTTGGGCTTGGCCAGAGGCTGATTGCGATCTTTTTCATGTTCTGGGTGGCGGCGGCGATCAGGCACTGGCAGGCGACGCCGGTTCGCCCTCGGAAGCGGGCATAGCGGTGGCCGAAGAGCTGCTTGGCGTCGGCGAAAGACCGCTCGACCGTCTCCTTGCGGCGCCGGTAGATGGCCTTGCCCCATGCGGTCGAGCGATTGGCGTCGACCCGCTCGCGGGCGTCCTGCCAGACATGGCGCGTGATGGTGCGTTCGGCCTTGGCGTTTGAGGTGCAGGAGGCCAACAGCGGACAGTCGCGGCAGATCGCCGGATCGCTCCTGTAATGCCGGTAGCCGCTGCGGTCGGTTGTGGCATAGGCAAGCAACTGGCCCTGCGGGCAACGATAGCCGTCCGCATCCGGCTCATAGACGAAGGCGCTCTTCCTCATCATGCCGGGCTTGGGCGGGGTCGGGTTGCGATAGCCGGTGACGCCCCTGATCGTCCTGTCCTCCAGCCCCTTGGCGATGCCCGGTGTGGCGTAGCCGGCATCCAGCCCCGCAGCCGCCACATTGAAGCCGAAGCGCTCCACCTGGCGGTCGAGCCGGCCGAGATAGACGATCGAGTCATGCACGTTGGCCGGCGTGGCGAACGTGTCGGTGATGATGCCGCAACGGCCATCCACCGTGCGGTGATCGAGATAGAAGAAGCCCTTCGGCTTGCCCTCGCGCACCATGTAGCCGGCCTCCGGATCGGCACGGCTGACCTTGGTCTGCTTCTCGGGCGGCTTGCGCTGCTTCTGCTTCAGCGGCTTTTGGCCATGCAGCGCCCGCTCCACCTCGATGGCGCGGTCGAGTTCGCTCCAGTAGTCGGCCCGCGACTTGGCGACCAGGGCAAGGTCGTATTTGCCCTTGTTGGCATTGGCCTTCAGATGCGTGCTGTCGGTGTAGAGCACCGTCCCGTCCACCAGCCCCGCCCGGATCGCCTGCTCGACGATGCGGTCGAAGATCGCCTGCGCGATCGTCTCGTCCTGGTAGCGCCGGCGCCGGTTCTGCGACAGCGTCGAGGCGTCGAACACCTTGTCCGTCAGCTTCAGCCGCAAAAACCAGCGGTAGGCGACATTGACCTCGATCTCGCGCACCAGCTGCCGCTCCGAGCGCACGCCGAACAGGTAGCCGATGAACAGCGCCTTGAACATCAAGGTCGGATCGAGCGGCGGTCGGCCATTGTCGGCGCAGTAGAGCGGCGCTGTCAGATCGTGGATGAAG
>NZ_VFVC01000104.1:0-1474 GCF_006441575.1 Mesorhizobium sp. B2-4-12 | reverse complement strand
TCGCCGTGGTGGTCCACGACCAGGACGGCAGCACCGGCAATGGCAGCCTGACCATCAACATCGTCGACGACCAGCCGTACCTTGGGCCGATCGACCATGGCGTCATAACCGATCAGGCCGGGCTGGTGTTGAGCGGCTCGCTTCATCTGGTGGCGGGGGCGGACGGTATCTCGTCGCTCACCATCACCGGCACCCCGCCATCGAACCTGACGCTCGACGGCACGCACCATCTCATCTACCAGACCGTCGGCAACACGCTAACGGCCTATGCCGATATGGACAACAGCACCACCGTCACCAACGGCGATACGCCGGTGTTCACGCTGACCGGCAATCCAAACACGGGAACATATGAGTTCGATCTCCTGCAGGCGCTGACGGTCATGAACAGTGTCAACGCTGCGTCCGCTTTTGGCTCCGGACCAAGTCAGGAGCAGGAGCTACATTCGGGGACAACAGCGGTAGCGCTACTCTCCTCCATCGACGGTGGCGTCAATGGCTCGACCGTCGGCTGGGGTGCGGGCAACAACAATTTTGATGCCGGCGAGCACATGCGGTTCGATTTCACCGGCAGCAATTCCCCCCAGCCCGTCGCCGGCTTCAATCCGTCAGCGCCACAGTACGCAGATTTCACCTTCTCGAATTACAAGAGTGGCGACAGCATCTCATGTGTCATGCATTTCACGGATGGCACGAGCGCTACCAGTAGCTTCGATCCATCTCAGTACGGGAACAGCGCGCATCAATTGCAGCTTGGCACGTCTGGAAAGCTGATCGATTACATCGACTTCACCGATGTAACCGGTAACGGAAAAGTAGATCTGGCGGGGGTTGCCTCAGTCAGCAACGTTTCCCAGGATCTCTCCTTCAACGTCACAGCAACCGACCACGATGGAGATACGGCAACGAGCGCGCTGACCCTTCACATCGACGGTGGAAGCACGCTGCTGGGCACTTTGGGTGACGATGTGCTGGTCGGCGGTTCAGGCAATGAGACAATGACCGGCGGTGCCGGCGCCGATACCTTCGTTATCAACGCCGCTACCTGGACCAGCCATGGCAGCATCCATGACCTGATCGCCGACTATCACCCCGGTGAGGGTGACACTGTCGATCTGAGCAAAGTTCTGGATGCCGTTTTTGGCGGCAGCCAGACGCTGGCGGATACGTCCAGCAGCGTCAGCGCGACCAATGATGGGACAAATGTCCACATCAACGTTACCCACGGCGGCTCGAATGTCGAAGTGGCGACTTTGACGGCCAATGCGGGCATCTCTCATACGATCAACATCGTGTATGACGACGCGCATCACGCAACGACTGTGAATGTGCCGTAACTACATGCTCGGCGATTAATTAGCTTCGCCGGAGGGAAACGAATATCCCTTTGGCGAATCCTAGAGCAGAATCTGATCACTCTGGCTCGTAACCTGCGGCGCTGAAGTAGTTTGTGCATTGCTCGGCGGTGAAGCGT
>NZ_VFVC01000103.1:0-1595 GCF_006441575.1 Mesorhizobium sp. B2-4-12 | reverse complement strand
CTAGGATGACGAAATCGCCATGGACGGCTCGCGTCACGCAGGCGGCTTCGCGCCTGCTCCGCCCTAGGATGACGAAGAGCGCGCTGCGTAGCGCAGTACCGCTGAGAGGAGGACATCGCCATGGATAGCTTCCGCGACAAGCTCGTTCCGGTGACCTCGATCCTCGCCGGCGTCGTCGTGCTCTGGTACGTTTTCGCCGTCATCCTCAATGCGCCGTTCCAGCGCGATATCGACAGCCGGGCCAACGTGACACCGGGCACCGTTGAATTCATCGGCAAGACGCTGTCGCAGCCCAAGCCAACATTGCCGGCGCCGCACCAGGTGGCGGTGAACTTCTTCCAGAACACCTTCCTGCGGCCCGTCAATTCGAACCGCAGCCTGATCTATAACGCCTGGGTGACGCTGTCCTCGACACTGCTCGGCTTTGCCTTCGGCACGGCGCTCGGCATCGTCATCGCCGTCGGCATCGTGCATGTGACGACGCTCGACCGTAGCCTGATGCCTTGGATCATCGCCTCGCAGACCATCCCGATCCTGGCTGTGGCGCCGATGATCATCGTCGTGCTGGCGGCGGTCGGTATCACCGGTTTGATCCCGAAGGCGATGATCTCGACCTATCTGTCGTTCTTCCCGGTGACGGTCGGCATGGTGAAGGGCCTGCGCTCGCCCGAGATCATGCATCTCGACCTGATGCACACCTATAATGCCAGCCGCGCCCAGACCTTCTGGAAGTTGCGGGTCCCGGCCTCTGTGCCGTTCCTGTTCACCTCGATGAAGGTGGCGGTGGCGGCAAGCCTGGTCGGCGCTATCGTCGGCGAATTGCCGACCGGTGCTGTCGCCGGCATCGGCGCCAAGCTGCTCGCCGGCGCCTATTACAGCCAGTCCATCGATATCTGGTCGGCGCTGGTCGCCGGTTCGATCGTGGCGGCGCTTCTGGTTATGGTGGTCGGCATCGCCGGGCGCCTGGTCGACCGCGCCATGGGCGGGAGGCCGGCATGAGCTGGCTGAAACCCTCATGGCAAGCCCTGCTGGCGATCGTGCTGTGTCTGATCGCGGTCACGCTTGGCGCGATGTCGAAGCCCGAGGCGGCAGCACTCGCGGATACGGCTGCCAGTATCAACTATCCCTATCTCGGGACGAAGGGTTTGATGTTCGGCCTGGCGATCGTGGCGGCGCTGATCTCGATGGTCAGGTTGCCATCGCTGGGCGAGGCCGTGGTGCTGTTCGTCGGCGCCCATCTCGTCGCCTGGCTGCTGATCTCGGGCATTGCCGGTTTCGAAGGCACGGCACTGGCCGCGTATTTCCTGCTGCTCATCGCGGCCTGGCTGCTCGGATGGCGTTGCGTGGCGGTGCTGTCCGGGCTTCGTCCGACGACAGGTTGGTCCCGGAACCTGCTGCGCCTGATCATTCCCGCCATTTTCGGCGCCTGGATCCTGATCATCTGGGAGGCGGTGACCCGGGGCGCCGGCATTCCCTTCATCCTGCTGCCGCCGCCGAGCGCCGTCGGCGTGCGCATTGTCAACTCGCTGCCGATACTCGGTGCCGATGTCCGCCAGACCGTCTTCAAGGCGGTGCTTTTCGGTTACGTCGTCGGC
>NZ_VFVC01000102.1:0-1961 GCF_006441575.1 Mesorhizobium sp. B2-4-12 | reverse complement strand
CTTCAAGCCCCATCTGCCGCCCGGCCAATACGTCCCTTGACACCCCTCCGAAGCAGATGTGTGCGCACGCTAGCCCCGTATAGGGACGGGGAGAAGGGGACTGGCCGCATCCCTGGCACCTGTCCCGCAACGTCGGTAATTGGCGAAATCCGCGATGACGGCGCCCCTCTCCCCGTCCCTATACGGGGAGAGGATGCCGGCAGGCAGGTGAGGGGCAGCGCTGACGTTGAGCCTCAAGCGATCACCTTGGACAAAGTCATTGGAGCAATCTGCGAAGGATTGACGAAGCAAACCCATGCACTATGCCTTCCCCTCCGCGCCTGTCATCAAGAGACCGAGCCGGACTATGGTCGCCTCGGCGCTGTCCAGCGTGCCGACGATGCGGCCCTCATACATCACCGCGATGCGGTCGCAAAGCACGAGCAATTCTTCCAGATCCTCGCCAATCACGATGATGCCGCAGCCCTTGGCCCGCATGGCGAGGAACTTTTCATGGATAAAGCGGGCAGCGCCGATGTCGAGGCCGCGCGTCGGCTGCGAGACAACAAGCACTTTCGGATCGAAGGCGAGTTCACGCGCCAGCAGTGCCTTCTGCAGGTTGCCGCCGGACAGTGCGCCTGCTCGCGTCATCGGCCCGGGGCAGCGTATGTCATACGCCTTGATCTGCGCCTCGGCGAAGGCGCGGATCGCGTCGGGCTTGAGCAGGCCCTTGCTGCTGAACGCCGATGTGCCGATGCGCGGCAGCACCATGGAATCGGCCAGCGGCAGGTTGGTGACCAGGCCGGTTGTCATACGGTCTTCCGGGATGCGGCCGAGACCGAGTGCCTGTACCTCGCGCGGGGTGAAGCGCACCACTTGTTTGCCGGCTATGGTCATCCGCCCGGCCTCGGGCGAAATCATACCGGAGATCACCTCCGCCAGCGCCCGCTGGCCATTGCCGGAGACGCCGGCGATGCCGAGGATTTCGCCAGCGCCGACGGCAAGCGATACGCCGCGCAGCACCGTGCCCGAATGCTTCGAGGTGAAGATGCCGTCGAGGGTGAGTACCGCTTCGCCCGGCGTCGATGATCCCCTTGCCGGCGGCACGATCTCATGGCCGCACATCAGTTGCGCCATTGCCGCGGACGTCGTGTTGGCCGGATCGTCGACACGGCCGGCGACGCGGCCATGCCGCAGCACCGTGCAGCGATGGGTGAGCGCCCGCACCTCGTTCAGCTTGTGCGAGATGAAGATGATGCCGAGCCCCTGTGCCGCCATCGAGCGCAACGCTGAAAACAATCCGTCGACCTCGCTCGGCGCCAGCACGGCGGTTGGCTCGTCGAGGATCAAAAGCTTGGCGCCGCGAAACAGCGCCTTGACGATTTCCAGCCGCTGCTGCTCGCCGACCGACAGCGCCGAGACCGGCACGTCGGGATCGAGCGTCAGCCCATGCTGCCGGCCGATCTCGGCCAGCCGCGCCAGCCCGCCGACACGGTCGATCCGTCCCGACTTGCCGGGAATGCCGATGAGCAGGTTCTCCAGGACGGTTAGCCGTGGCGCGAGGTGAAAATGCTGGTGCACCATGCCGATGCCCGCGGCCAGCGCGTCCGCCGAACTGGTGATCCGCACCGGCTGGCCCTGGATCAGTATCTCGCCGGCATCGGGCGCATAGGCGCCGAACAGCACATTCATCAGCGTCGTCTTGCCGGCGCCGTTCTCGCCCAGCAGCCCAAGGATCTCGCCCGGCGCGACGCTGAGGTCGACAGCCTCGTTCGCCTTCACCGCGCCGAAGCTCTTGGTGATGCCGCGCATTTCGATGAGTGGGGCAGGCAAGGTTTTCTTCCTTTGAAATGGCTTGGCGTGGCTCTTCACCCACCCCCTTGTGGGGAGGGTCGATCCGCAAAGCGGATCGGGGTGGGGGTCTCGTAGGGCGCACCCCCACCCGTCTCGCGAGCTTCGCTGCGCTGCGATCGCAAGCCGAC
>NZ_VFVC01000101.1:0-2390 GCF_006441575.1 Mesorhizobium sp. B2-4-12 | reverse complement strand
ACCCACCAGATGCCCACCCACTCGCAAGACCGGCCGCCTCGCGCTCCGTCGGGCGCTTCTATAAGGCCGAACACGAAAGGCGCGGCGCAGTCGCCGCTACCGAGGAGGATAGTATGAGTTACGCAGCAGGATTTGCGGTTGTGGAAGTCGCCGTCAGAGGTGTCTTGCCCATCGGCGATGCGACCGAGAATGTAACCTATTTTATTCTGGACACCGCCAAGAGCGCGATCGTTGGCCAGGTCGTCCTTCCCAAAGCCGTTAAGCGAAGTCTTGCCGTAGCGCTGACCGTCAAGGTGCCAAGCACGGCCGGCTCATTTGCGATTGGGACGTTTGACGATGGTGGCAGTTTCAAGGTCGCCAGTTTCCTGCGGGTAGAAAGTCCCTCTGTCGATGGCGCAGGGGCCGCCGTCGGGCCGTCCGGAAGATGACCGCCTAGCCTTCATGTCGTGTGCCATGCCCCCGGCCAAGCCGGAGGGCGCTTTTCGTTGATGAAGTTCAAGCCAACAGGAGCCAGTCATGGCCCGTGCCTCTGAAATTCTCTTTGTTGATCCTTCGATCTCCGACCTCGCGACTGTTATCGGCAACCTAAGGCCCCAAGTCCGGGCCGTCGTGCTCGACGGCCGCCGCCCGGCGGAGCGGCAGATCGCCGCCGCCCTTGCATCGCACAGAGGGCTCGACGCGGTCCACATCATGGCCCATGGTGCTCCAGGCCGTGTCAACTTCGCCGCGGGAGAATGGTCGGTCGAGACCGTGGGGGCAGCGGCTGACGATTTCGCCGCAATCGGCAGGGCGCTTGCCGCGCACGGCGAGCTGCGGCTGTGGAGCTGCGAGACGGCATCAGGGGTCGCGGGCGAAGCTTTAATTGAGGCGCTGGAAGAGGCCGTCGGCGCGACCGTCTGCGCATCGAGATCGCTGGTTGGCGCGGCCGACCTGGGCGGCGCCTGGGAACTGTCTGTACGCGCGAGCGTCTCTACGTATCTGCCGCCGCTGACCCCCGATGGGGTGGCAAGTTACACCGGGGTGCTTGCATCGGGCGATCTGACACTTGCTGGACTTATAGCTTCTGGTAACGGAAACAATATTAACACGTACTATCTTGTCGATACAAATGGCTCTGTGGTTGATACTGACGACACAGTTGTTGGTAGTTTTCAACTTCCTTCTGCGACTAACGGTAAAGTTCCTACATTTTCAGCAACTATTACGGTGCCAAACGTTACTCATACGTATCTCATTTACGACTCCGGATTCCACCTATACGGTACACTTACTCCTATCGACGCCGACACCAATACTCCGGGTGTCCAACCGACCGACCCGCCGACTTATTCTTTCGTAACCACGCCTATCAACGAATTCGGACCGGGCAATGATGGCGATCACTTTTCTGGTGGCACCATAACTGTCGCGGCTGCCGGCATCCCCGGCCCGACTGGTGCGACCGGAGCCACAGGCGCTACCGGGGCCACGGGGGCAACTGGAGCGACGGGTTCGACCGGTGCCACAGGTGCAACTGGCGCTAGTGGAGCGAGCGGTGCAACGGGCGCGACTGGCGATACCGGAGCCACGGGTTCGACCGGCTCAACAGGCACCACTGGTCCTACCGGAGCAACCGGCGCCACAGGTGCGACTGGTGATACCGGAGCAACCGGTTCGACCGGGGCAACCGGTGCCACAGGCGCGACTGGTGATACAGGAGCAACGGGCTCGACCGGTGCCACAGGCTCGACCGGAGCAACAGGCTCGACCGGTGCGACTGGGTCGACAGGTGCCACGGGTTCGACTGGAGCCACAGGTGCGACCGGCGATACGGGTGCGACCGGTTCGACCGGGGCAACCGGTGCCACAGGCGCGACTGGTGATACCGGAGCAACGGGCTCGACTGGGTCGACAGGTGCAACGGGTTCGACTGGAGCCACCGGCTCAACCGGTGCCACAGGCTCAACCGGTGCGACTGGTTCGACCGGGGCGACAGGCTCGACCGGGGCAACCGGCTCAACCGGTGCCACAGGCTCAACCGGTGCGACTGGTTCGACCGGCGCGACTGGCTCGACAGGTGCCACCGGCTCGACCGGATCGACGGGCTCTACCGGTGCCACAGGCTCGACCGGGGCGACAGGCTCGACAGGTGCCACCGGCTCAACCGGTGCCACAGGCTCGACTGGAGCAACTGGCTCGACAGGTGCCACCGGCTCGACCGGAGCAACTGGCTCTACCGGTGCGACTGGTTCGACCGGCGCGACTGGCTCGACTGGAGCAACGGGCTCGACCGGTGCGACTGGGTCGACAGGTGCAACGGGTTCGACTGGAGCCACTGGCTCTACCGGTGCCACCGGCTCAACCGGTGCCACAGGCTCGACTGGAGCAACTGGCTCGACAGGTGCCACCGG
>NZ_VFVC01000100.1:0-2540 GCF_006441575.1 Mesorhizobium sp. B2-4-12 | reverse complement strand
CGCGGCCCGACAGCTTTCGGCAGGCGGACCGGAATTCGACATCTCCAAGGTTCGTGATGTGAGCCCCGAAGCACGCGAGGCGGAGCAATGGCAGTATTATGTGTCGCGACTCGAGGCCCAACCGGGAATCATCGTCGCCCAACAAACGGAGAGGGGAGGCCAATTCTACATTTCCGGCCTGAGAGACCCGCTTGCCGCCGACCCGAAAGCTCTGCTGTCCGGAACGCAGGTTGATCCTGCCCGCGTTCATTCACAGTGGCAATTCTTTCAGAGCCTTGATCCAAAGTTCGTGGTTAAGCGGCTGACGGCGTCGCTGTCCCCGCCGAAATCGGTTCAGCTTTCGATCATCCAAGGTCGCATCCTGGTCGTGGGCGAGGCTCCTGCCGGGTGGATCAGCCGGGCACAGGCCGCCGCCGAACAACTTTCGGCGGACGGAGTGGTTCTGGACGTCTCGCAGCTGCGCGAGCTGAACCTTGCAGAACTTAATCATTTGAGAGAGGCCATCCAGACGACCGATATTTTGTTCTCTTCCGGTAGAGTTGTCCCGGGACCGGAGCAGTCGCCGGTGCTCGACAGATTGGCTGATCAATTGAAGGAATTCGCCGAAAATGCCCGCAAGGCAGGCGTGACAGCGCGGTTCATGTTGACCGGCCATTCAGACACAACGGGCCGTGAGACGGCCAACGCGTCGATCAGTGCCGCCCGCGCCGAGACAGTTCGCGCGCTTCTCAACAAGCGCGGCGTCGCTCCGGAACTGCTGCTGGTTCGGGGCGCCGGCACCTTTGAGCCAGCGGTGCCCGAAAATGAAAATAGTCGAACTGGGAACTCCACCAATCGCCGGGTTTCGGTTACGGTAAACCTGGAGTAGTCGGAGCCCGGGATGCTGCAAAAAAAGATCTGCATGTTGGGTGGGTTTGCTGTCGGCAAGACGAGCCTGGTGCGCAGGTTCGTCCAAAGCATCTTCTCGGAAAACTACCTGACCACGGTTGGCGTGAAAATCGACAAGAAGAGTGTCGCGTTTCCGGATAAAACCGTGGATCTGATTTTGTGGGATCTGGCCGGCGAAGACGATATCGGCTCATTCCGCGTCAGCTATGTGCGAGGAGCGACCGGGCTCGTGCTCGTCGTCGATGGAACCCGGCCCGCTACTCTGGCCGTGGCGCTCACGCTGCGCGAGCGGGTCGAGGCCGAATTCGGCGCTATGCCGTTCATATTGCTGTTCAACAAATCCGATCTCGCCGATCGATGGGCGATACCGGATGGTGAGATCGACGAACTGAGGCAGCTTGGATGGCAAATCTATCTGACAAGTGCGCTTTCGGGTGCATATGTCGAAGATGCGTTTCGCCAGCTTGCCTCGATGGTCGCCAAATAGATCATGCATGGATTGCCAAGAGAAGTCAGAAGCTGGATTTTCAATTTCTTCTACAATGAGCACGCTGTCGCATATCTGAAAATTGACGCCCAGCTTTGCATAGCTGCCAAGGGCGGCAACGTTAAACATTACGGACTCTCATCGCTTCGCACTGGCAAGCCTGTTGCCGATCAGCTTGACTTCATGGAAGGTTTGCTGCCTTGCCCGGAACTTCCATATCATATGGCCATGGTGGAACTGCCCAACGGGCGTGTCACGGATCTTCATCTTTTTGCTGCTGACAATGCCTGCGTGTGGCTGCTCTTTCTTGACGCCACTGCCGAACGCGACAACAGGCAGCGACTTCAACAGAAGGCTTATGAAATGACGCTCCTGCAAGAGAGGGAGCGTCAACTCAACGAGAAACTGCAATCGACGAACGAGGCATTGAGGGAGAGCCAGGAGGGATTGTCGCGTGAATACCAGCGCGCCGAAACCCTTCTCCTCAACATTCTTCCGGCGTCGATCGCGCAGCGGTTGAAGGCGCACGAACAAATTGCGGACAATCATGCAGACGTGAGTGTGCTTTTCGCCGACATCGTCGGTTTCACGGAAAGAGCGCTGAGCGTTGGGGCCGTGACGACGCTCGCGATCTTGAATTACTTCTTCAAGGCGGCGGATCTGCTCTCAGAAGAATACGGCTGCGAAAAGATCAAGACAATCGGCGACTGTGTGATGGTGGTGGCCGGCCTGCCCGTCGCGCGGTCCGATCATGCAGAAGCCCTTGCGCACTATGCACTTGAACTGCGGGAGGTGGGTAGGCGCGAACGCTTCGCGGGAGAACCGCTGAGACTGAGAATTGGAATCCACTCAGGACCAATCGTGGCGGGCGTCATAGGCAACAGGCGCTTTGCCTATGACCTGTGGGGCGACACCGTCAATCTCGCCGCACGTATTCAAAAGTCCGCGGAGCCCGATGAGATACGTATTTCGGATGCAACTCACAAACTGCTTGGACCAAATTTTGCTCGCGACCCACTCGGGGAAACGGAATTGCGTGGTACAGGTCCTGTGCGAATGTGGCGGCTCCGGGCCTGATTTGCCGCTTGGCTAGAGCATCGGGCGATTAACATGCAACGTAGCCTGCCTGTTTGAGATAGTTCCAGCATTCGGTTGGATCGAACAT
>NZ_VFVC01000010.1:0-148428 GCF_006441575.1 Mesorhizobium sp. B2-4-12 | reverse complement strand
GACACCAATTTACAAAGCTCAATCAACGCGCAAAACAAAACCCCGCCGAAAATCGACGGGGTTCGTCAGCAGTCTGAACGCCCGGCCGAAGCCGGGCGTTTCTGATCTCTCGAAGACTGGCTCGCGATCAGGCGATGGTCTTGCCGAAAGCGACGGCGGTATCGGACATGCGGTTGGAGAAGCCCCACTCGTTGTCGTACCACGACAGCACGGAGACGAAGTTGCCGTCCATGACCTTGGTCTGGTCGAGCGCCATGATCGAGGAATGCGGATCGTGGTTGAAGTCGACCGAGACGTTCGGATGATGGGTGACCGACAGCACGCCCTTCAGCTTGCCGTTCGAGGCGGCGATGACCGCGTCGTTGATTTCCTGCACCGTGGTCGGTCGCTTGGCGATGAACTTGAAGTCGACGACCGAGACGTTCGGGGTCGGCACGCGGATCGAGATACCGTCGAGCTTGCCCTTGAGGTCGGGGAGCACAAGGCCGATCGCCTTGGCGGCGCCGGTCGAGGTCGGTATCTGCGAAAGGGCCGCGGCGCGGGCGCGGTAGAGATCCTTGTGCATGGTGTCCAGCGTCGGCTGATCGCCGGTGTAGGAGTGAATCGTCGTCATCATGCCTTTTTCGATGCCGACCGTCTCGTGCAGCACGGCCGCCAGCGGCGCAAGGCAGTTGGTGGTGCAGGACGCGTTCGAGATGACGATATGGTCCTTGGTCAGCTTGTCGTGGTTGATGCCGTAGACGACGGTGAGGTCGGCACCTTCGGCGGGAGCCGAAACGAGGACGCGCTTGGCGCCGGCGGTCAGGTGCGCGGCGGCCTTGTCGCGGGCGGTGAAGATACCGGTGCATTCGAGCGCGACGTCGATGCCCAGTTCCTTCCACGGCAGCTGCGTCGGATCCTTGATCGCGGTGACCTTGAACTTTTCCTTGCCAACCGTGATCTGGTCGCCGGAAACGGACACTTCATGGGGAAAGCGGCCATGCACGCTGTCAAAGCGCAGCAGATGCGCATTGGTCTCGACCGGGCCAAGATCATTGACGGCGACGACCTCGATGTCCTTGCGGCCGGATTCATGGATGGCGCGCAGGATGTTGCGGCCGATGCGGCCGAATCCGTTGATGGCAACTCTGACAGTCATTTTTCTCTCCCGGGGAGCTGGAGGGCGGACAATTGGTCCGCAGCTTCATAGCGGCGGACGGACAAAGAATCCAGCCGCAGCGGCATGGATTTAAATCGATTTAGTCGATCAGACCCGCGAAGTCGCCTAGGCGACCTCGCGGCGGGACCAGGCCTTATTTGCCGTGCAGGCGAGCTTCGGCTGCCTTGGCGGCCGCCTCGGCGGTGATGCCGAAATGCGGATAGAGCTGTTCGATGGTGCCCGAGGCGCCAAAGCCGGTCATCCCCACGAAGATGCCGTCCGAGCCGATGAAATGATCCCAGCCCTGGCGGATACCGGCTTCGATCGCCATTTTGATCGGCGCGTCGCCGATCGTCTTCTTGCGGTAATCGTCGCTCTGCTTGTCGAACAGTTCAAAGCAAGGCACCGAGACGACGCGGGTCGGATGGCCATGCTTCTCCAGCAGGTCGCGGGCGCCAAGCGCGATCTCGACCTCGGAGCCGGTGGCGAAGATGGTCACCGCCGCCTCGCCATTGGCGGCGGCGAGCTCATAGGCGCCCTGGCTGCTGAGGTTCTTTTCGGTGAACTCGGTGCGCACCGTCGGCAAGTTCTGACGGGTCAGCGCCAGCGTTGACGGCGTCTTTTCCGATTCAAGGGCGATCTGCCAGCACTCGGCGGCTTCCACCGCGTCGGCCGGGCGGAAGACATTGTGGTTCGGGATGGCACGCAATGCCGCCAGATGCTCGACCGGCTGGTGGGTCGGACCGTCTTCGCCCAGACCGATCGAATCATGGGTCATGACGAAGATCGAGCGGATGCCCATCAGTGAGGAAAGCCGCATTGCGGGGCGGGCATAGTCGGAGAAGCACAGGAAGGTGCCGCCATAGGCGATCAGGCCGCCATGCAGCGTCAGCCCGTTGATCGCCGCCGCCATGCCGTGCTCGCGGATGCCGTAGTGGACATAGCGCTGGCCGTAGTCATCAGGCGTGATGTTCTTGGTCTGGCTTGTCTTGGTGTTGTTGGAGCCGGTCAGATCGGCCGAACCGCCGATGGTTTCGGGCACGGCACCGTTGATGACCTCCAGCGCCATTTCCGACGATTTGCGGGTAGCGACCTTGGGCTTGTCGACGGACAGCTTCTTCTTGTAGTCGGCGATGACGGCGTCGAAGTTGGGCGGCAGTTTGCCGGCGAGACGGCGCTCGAACTCGGCCTTCAGCTTGGCGTCGGCCTTGGCAAGGCGGCCTTCCCAGTCGGTGCGGGCCTTGACGCCAGCCTTGCCGGCGGTGCGCCAGGCGTCGAGGATGTCGGCCGGGATTTCGAAGGGCGGCGAGTCCCAGTTGAAGAACTTGCGGGCGCCGGCGATCTCATCGGCGCCGAGCGGCGAGCCGTGCGCCTTGTTGGTGCCGGCCTTGGTCGGCGCGCCGAAGCCGATGGTCGTCTTGCAGGCGATCATCGTCGGCTTGTCGGAATGGCGGGCGGCTTCGATGGCATAGGCGATCGCTTCCGGATCCGTACCGTCGATATGGCTGGCGTTCCAGCCCGAGGCCTGGAAGCGGGCGACCTGGTCGGTGTTGTCGGCCAGCGATACCGGACCGTCGATCGAGATGTTGTTGTTGTCCCAGAAAACGATCAGCTTGTTGAGCTTGAGGTGCCCGGCAAGCGCGATGGCTTCCTGGCTAACGCCTTCCATCAGGCAGCCGTCGCCGGCCAGCACATAGGTGTAGTGGTCGACGAGGTCGTTACCGAAGGCGGCGTTCATGATGCGCTCGCCGAGCGCGAAGCCGACCGAATTGGCGAGGCCCTGGCCGAGCGGGCCGGTTGTGGTTTCAATGCCGGTGGCGTGACCGTATTCGGGATGGCCGGCGGTCTTGGAGCCCAACTGGCGGAAATGCTTGATCTGGTCGATGGTCATGTCTTCGTAGCCGGTCAGGTGCAGCAGCGAATAGAGCAGCATCGAGCCATGGCCAGCCGACAGGATGAAGCGGTCGCGGTCGGGCCAGTGCGGCGCCTTGGGGTCATATTTCAGGAAGCGGGTGAACAGTACCGTGGCGATGTCGGCGCAGCCCATGGGCAGGCCGGGATGCCCGGAATTCGCCTTTTCAACGGCGTCCATGGAGAGAAAACGGATCGCATTGGCCATCCGGTCATGTTGTTCACGCGACGTCATGGTTCCTCCGGGGTGAGGGTTTGGGGCTTGGGAGAGCCCTTGAAAAGGGTGCGCGACACATAGCAGGCGCGGGTTTTTAGTCAACAAATCGGGTGCACATTTGCCGGTCTTGTGATGCCGGCGGCGGGCCTACATGAGCCTTAGCAGGGGACAGTCGCGAGAGCTTTGTTGACGTCGCCTTCACCCGGTGCCTAATGTTTCGGGGATAACGCGTTCTGAACGCGAACGATTCGGTGATGGGCAGGGCACAGGACGAAGGCCATGACCGGGGAAACCACGCTCAAGGAAGTGATCGCAAGGCTGGGCAAGGCCATTGAAGGGCTGGAAAATGCCGTCGCGGCCAAGCTGGAGCATGAACGCGACTATTCGGAAGCCGAGGCCGAGGTGCAGCGGATGAATGCCGACCGCTCGCGGCTGGCGCAGGAACTCGACAATTCCGAAGCGCGCGCCGAACGGCTGGAAGATGCCAACAAGGAAGTATCGCGACGGCTGGTGACCGCCATGGAAACCATCCGCGCCGTGTTGGACAGATAGGAGCTGGCCCATGGCACAGGTCACGGTTTCAATCGACGGCAAGCAGTATCGCATGGCCTGCGACGAGGGCCAGGAAGAGCATCTGATCGACCTTGCCGAGCGCTTCGACCGATATGTCTCGCATCTGAAGGATTCTTTTGGCGAGATCGGCGACCAGCGCCTGACCGTGATGGCCGGGATCATGGTGATGGACGAGCTTTCGGAACTGCAGAAACGCGTCAAGGGCATGGAAAGCGAAGTGCTGACCTTGCGCAAGACCCGCGACGAGGCGCTAACCAAGGCTGACAGAAACGACAGCGTGCTGACCAACGCGCTTGGCGCGCTGGCGCAGCGCATGGAAGATCTGACGGTGACGCTGGCGATCAACAAGGCGTGATCGCTCTTCCAAAGTCGGACCCCTCTGGGCGTTATGGGTTCAGCGGATATCTGAAAACTCCTGCCGTCCCTGCCATGAAGGACGGAAATTTCGCCGCCAGCGCTGCCGCTGGGGGCTTTAAGCATTTTGTAGGTCGCTGCCGAGGGTGCTAGAAAGGGTGCCGAGCCGCGGCAGTGGGTTGGCGGCATTTGTCACAAGGTAGGGATAAGCCATGAGCCTTCGTATCAACGACATTGCACCGGATTTCACCGCGGAGACGACGCAAGGGACGATCAAGTTCCATGACTGGATCGGCGACGGCTGGGCGATCCTGTTCAGCCATCCAAAGAATTTCACGCCGGTCTGCACGACCGAGCTTGGCACGATGGCGGGGCTCGAAGGCGAGTTCAAGAAGCGCAATGTCAAGATCATCGGCATTTCGGTTGATCCGGTCGCGAGCCACGAAAAATGGCAGGCCGACATCAGGACGGCGACCGGCCAATCGGTTCACTATCCGCTGATCGGCGACAAGGACCTCAAGGTCGCCAAGCTCTACGACATGCTGCCGGCAGGCGCTGGCGAGACCTCGGAAGGCCGCACGCCCGCCGACAACGCCACCGTGCGCTCGGTCTATGTCATCGGGCCGGACAAGAAGATCAAGCTGGTGCTGACCTATCCGATGACCACGGGCCGCAACTTCGACGAGATTCTGCGCGCGGTCGATTCCATGCAACTGACCGCCAAGCATCAGGTGGCGACGCCGGCGAACTGGAAGCAGGGCGAGGACGTCATCATCACCGCCGCTGTTTCCAACGAGGACGCGATCAAGCGCTTCGGCGCCTACGAGACCATCCTGCCCTATCTCAGGAAGACCAAGCAGCCGTCCGCCTGAAACAGCGCCGGAAGGGTTTTTGCCTTTTCCTTCCTCCCGGGCCAAGTCATGCTTGACTGGCCCGCTTGGGTGGACAACCATGCCTCTGTTGGGGTTCGGCGGAGAAAATCGTTCCGGCCGGCAATGGGTTGGGGAAGCTCGCTTTGGACGTGGCTTTGGCAAGACCGCAGGTCAGGGGCTTCTATGACAAGCCGACGGGGGCCGTCCAGTATGTCGTCGCCGATCCGGCGACGAGGCGGTGCGCCATCATCGACCCGCTTCTCGATTTCGATGAGAGATCCGGCGCAACGGCGACAAAGAGCGTCGACGCGGTGCTCGATTTTGTCAGGGAAAACGGGCTGGAGCTCGAGTGGATACTCGACACCCACCCGCATGCTGACCATTTCTCGGCCGCGCACTATCTGAGAGAGAAGACAGGAGCGCCGATGGCGATCGGCGACAGGATCGTTGACGTCCAGGCACTGTGGAAGGCGATCTACAACTGGCCGGATTTTCCGGCCGACGGCTCGCAATGGGACAGGCTGTTCAGGCAAGGCGAGATATTCCAGGTCGGGACCATCCCGGTCAAGGTGCTGTTCTCGCCCGGACACACGCTGGCCTCGATCACCTATGTGATCGGTGACGCCGCCTTCGTGCATGACACGCTGTTCATGCCCGACAGCGGCACGGCGCGGGCGGACTTTCCCGGCGGCAGTGCCGCGCGGCTGTGGCGCTCGATCCAGGAGATCCTGGCGCTGCCCGACGAGACGCGCGTGTTCGTTGGCCACGATTATCAGACCGGTGGCCGCGAGCCTCGGTGGGAAAGTACGGTCGCCGCGCAGAAGGCCAGCAACATCCATCTCGGCGCTGCACACAGCGAGGCCGAGTTCGTCGCCCTGCGCGAGGCGCGCGACCGGACGTTGCCGATGCCGCGGCTGATCCTGCATGCCTTGCAGATCAACATGAATGGCGGGCGCCTGCCGGAACCGGAAGCCAACGGAAGGCGGTATCTGAAGTTTCCCTTGGATGGGCTTTGAGGGGATACGATAGCGTTTCGCCAGCACGCCGCAATAGCGGATGCCTTGCAGAACCTGGGTTCCTCGCTCCACGCAGTGGGGGGCGAAGAGACCCCCATCGCGAAGGCTGAAACCCACAAAAAAAGCGGCGCCGGTTTCCTGACGCCGCTTTTGTTTCTAACCGAACCCGACGTTAAGCCGCCGGCTGCGCCTCGATGGTGCGCAGCGCCTGGGTCTGGCGCTTGGCGGCGGCCTTGACCGCGTCCTGCACCTTCTCGAAGGCGCGCACCTCGATCTGGCGCACGCGCTCGCGGCTGATGTCGAACTCGGCCGACAGCTCTTCCAGGGTCAGCGGCTCCTCGGCGAGGCGACGGGCCTCGAAAATGCGCCGCTCGCGATCGTTGAGCACGGCAAGAGCGCCCGACAGCATGCCGCGCCGGTTCTCCAACTCGTCCTGCTCGATCAGCATCTCTTCCTGGCTTTCGTGGTCATCGACCAGCCAGTCCTGCCATTCGCCGGACTCGCCTTCCGTCGCGCGGATCGGCGCGTTGAGCGAGGCGTCGCCCGACAGGCGGCGGTTCATCGACACGACTTCGGCTTCGGAAACGTTCAGCCGCGTGGCGATCTCGGCAATCTGGTCGGGCTTGAGGTCGCCGTCGTCCAGCGCCTGGATCTTGCCCTTCACCTTGCGCAGGTTGAAGAACAGACGCTTCTGGTTGGCGGTCGTGCCCATCTTGACCAGGCTCCACGAGCGCAGGATGTATTCCTGGATCGAGGCCTTGATCCACCACATGGCATAGGTCGCGAGGCGGAAGCCACGCTCGGGTTCGAATTTCTTGACGGCCTGCATCAGGCCGACATTGCCTTCCGAGATCACTTCGCCGATCGGCAGGCCGTAGCCGCGATAGCCCATGGCGATCTTGGCGACGAGCCTCAGATGGCTGGTGACGAGCTTGTGCGCGGCGGACGTGTCTTCATGCTCGGCATAACGCTTGGCGAGCATGTACTCTTCCTGCGGCTGAAGCATGGGAAAGCGACGGATTTCTTCCAGGTAGCGGCTGAGACCGCCTTCACCGGAAACGATACTGGGTAATGACTGGGCCATGATAGCGCCCCCTCTCTATTGGAGTAATGCCCCCGAAACGCGGCGAGCATGTGACGCGAGCACCATAAGGCTCGCTCGCGCCATCGGATGTATACAGGAACAAAACCAGAAAAGACAGCATTTGTTCAACACGAAACAGTGTGTCACGCTGAAGTGAACAATGCCAGTCAGGTTTTTGATGGCTGGTTTCGAGCTTGTTGATGGCAGGTTCAGAGATCGCGGAAGCCGCCGACGAGTTTCTCCATGTCCTCCGGCATCGGCGCCTCGAACCTCATCGTTAGATGGGTATCGGGATGCCGAAATGCAAGGAGCCAGGCATGCAAAGCCTGCCGGGAAAATGACTTGACCTGACTTTTCAGCGGTTCCGGCAGCCGATTGGCCTTGGTGCGGAAGGCCTGGCCATAGTCGGGGTCGCCAACCACGGGATGGCCGATATGGGCCATGTGGACGCGGATCTGGTGGGTGCGGCCGGTTTCCAGCCGGCATTCGACAAGGCTCGCGGTGGCGAATTCCCGCTGGTTTTCGCCGAAGCGCTCCTGCACGGCGAAGTGGGTGACGGCATGGCGTGCGTCGTCGCGCCCTTCCGGCACCACGGCGCGACGCACCCGGTCGGCGGCCCGGCCGAGCGGTGCATCGACCGTTCCGGTCGGCCTTTGCGGTATGCCCCACACCAAAGCCAGATAGGCGCGTTCGAGATCACCGGTTCGGCCGTGATCGGCGAAGGCTTCGGACAGGGCCTTGTGGGCGCGGTCGGTCTTGGCCACCACCATGACGCCGCTGGTTTCCTTGTCGAGGCGATGGACAATGCCGGGCCGACGCACGCCGCCAATGCCCGACAGGCTGTCGCCGCAGTGATGGATCAGCGCATTGACCAGCGTGCCGGTCCAGTTGCCGGCGCCGGGATGCACGACGAGCCCCGCCGGCTTGTTGACGACGATCAGCGCATCGTCCTCGTAGAGCACATCGAGCGCGATGTTTTCACCCCGTGGCGAGGCCGGCTTCGGTTCCGGCATGGCGACCGATACGCTTTCGCCTGGTGTCATCTTGCGCTTGGTCTCGTCGACCGGCCTGTCGTCGATCATCACCGCGCCCTGCCGGATCAGCATCTGCACGCGGCTGCGCGACATGTCCGGACCAAGCCGGGCGGCCAGCCATTGATCCAGGCGCTGGCCGGCCGCATCCGCGCCCGCCACAAGCACGGTCGGCGCGGCCGCCATGAATTGGTCCTCTATTAATTCAGGGGCCTCTTCGTTATGAGCGCTCATCGAAAAAGTTCCGGAACTGTTTGCCATGGTCAGGCCAATCGCCGACGAAGATCACGAAAAGCCGCTCGACCCTGAAGTCGAAAAGGTTCGCAGGAAACTCATCCGTTTCGTCGGGATCAATCTCGGCCTGCTGTTTCTTGCCCTTATGGTGGTGATCGGAGCCCTTGTCTACAAAGCGCGCAACACGCCGCCGGCGAGCCCGTCGCTGGCCGGCGACGTCCAGGCACCCGCGGGCGAGCCGATCAGCGCCGACATCGTGCTGCCGGTCGGCGCCAAGGTGGTCAGCCAGTCGCTGTCCGGCAATCGCGTCTCGATCGATGCCGAACTTGCCGACGGCGGCCGCACGATCTTCGTCTACGACACGGCGGAGCGCCGCCTGATCGGCCGTTTTGCAATTCGCAACAAATAGGCCGGCCGCAACAATGACCGGGTTTGCCGAACGTCGCCGTGTTGCCACCGTTGCGCTGGTCGTGGCCAACTATGACGAGGCGATTGCGTGGTATGTCGGGCGGCTGGGTTTCCGGCTCGTTGAGGATGTCGATCTCGGCGACGGCAAACGCTGGGTGGCGGTGGCGCCGGCCAACGGGCAAGGTGCCAGACTGCTCCTGGCCGAGGCGTCGGACGAGGCGCAGAGGAAAAGCATCGGCAACCAGACCGGCGGGCGGGTTTTCCTGTTCCTCGAAACAGATGACTTCGCACGTGACCATGCGACGATGCTGGAACAGGGCGTCGAATTCCGCGAGGCGCCGCGTTTCGAGCCCTATGGCACGGTGGCGGTTTTCGCCGATCTGCACGGCAATCTCTGGGACCTCATCGAGCCCAAGCGATAACGCGCGGGCAGCTTTTTGTTCGATGCGGTAAAGCGGCCGAACCCCAGTTGCTTTTTGTCGGCCGTCAGCCTATATCGCCGGTTCTTGAGCGCGCCCATCGTCTAGCGGTCAGGACACCGCCCTCTCACGGCGGGAACAGGGGTTCGATTCCCCTTGGGCGTACCACGACATATCAAGCACTTAGCTCTGATCAACGGAAAACCGTCAAAATAGCGGTTAAAAGCTTGCGCCCCACCACCCTCGGTGCTGCGAGCCGGCTGATCGTCGAACGGATTCGTCACCCACCAACCCGGTGTCGCCAATTGACCGAATACACCCAATTTAAGTCAGGCCGCGACGCTTGAAAGCATAGCGATTTCTGCTAGTTGCGGCGCGGGGTTGCATCCGCGGCAGCGCGGATTTGGGTTGGGGTAGAGTTGGAATGGCCTCGGTGAAGATAATTTGCCCGCGCTGCCACGGCTGCGGCAAGGTTTTCGATTGCTCAAGATGGTGTACGTCAAAAGGACATTGCTGTCCGCAAGGGACGCATCAGACCGGTTGCCCCGGGAAGACCCTCGCCTGCACCGAGTGTGGCGGCGTGGGGATACTGGCGGAAACGGAGCTTAGGGCTGTGGTATAGCCTGGCTTCGGTCAGAACGGGCGGTTTCGCGTTGCGATTGTGCCCTGCATCATCTGGAAAAGCCCTCGACCTTGAACGCCAAGCCTCCTTGCACCGCCGCGCATCGCTAGGAATCGTTGCTGCTGGCGCCGCAGGGCTGATTGCATTAGCATCACGACATGGATCTTGAAGCCGGGCTCAGGCGGCGCGCAGAACGCCGGATGCCGGGCAGGTCCGCACGGGCGGCTGGTGCCGCTGGGAGAGGCCAATGCAGAAACTGCAATCGCAGGGCGTCCATCACATCACGCTGGTCGGCGCCGGGCGCCAGACCTCAATCGATTTCTGGGAAGGCGTGCTTGGCATGCCGTTCATTTTCGAACAGCCCAACCTCGACAAGGCCAGCGAGAGCCATCTCTATTTCGATCCGGGCGACGGCCGGCTGATCACCGTCTTCACCGATGAGAGCCGTACGCCGCAGAAGCGGCGCACGCCGACCGATCCGGGCTGCGTCCATCACATCGCGTTTGCGGTGTCGCGCGTCACCTTCCTGCAAGCGGTCGCCCGGCTCGACGAGCGCGACATCAAGCACAGCGGCGTCAAGGATCGCGGCTTCATGGATTCGATCTATTTCGAGGATCCGCTCGGGCTGCTGATCGAGCTCGCCTCCTACCGTTTCGAGCCGCCGGTGGGCTTTACCTATGCCGACGTGCTGATGGAAGCGCACAGGCTGCGTTTGGCGCGCGGCGACTACAATATCACGGAAGTGCATCTCGCCGACGCGATTCAGGCGCTCGTCGAGCGTTCCCGCGCAACCTTGTCGAACGACCGGACACCGAAGAATCCTTACTGAACGGATCAGAGGGAGGAGCAAATGGCGAAGACAGCGACGAAGAGTCCGAAGAAATCCGCGGCGAAATCAGTGGCCAAGCCGGCGGTGAAATCAGCCGTAAAGCCGGCGGCAAAAACAGTGGCAAGGCCGGCGGCCAAGGCCACTGCCAGGCCCGTTGCGAAGGGCAAGGCGAAATCGGCGAAGAAACCTGCCGTGAAGCTCAGCATGCTGAAGCCCAGCGTCAACAACATGACTGTACGGGTGTTCGCGCGCGCGGCCGGGCTGGATGCCGCCGAAACCGATGCCTGGGGCCATACGCGCTCGCCCGAATTCACCGCGCGAAACCCGTCGCATTTGACGCCGATGATCGAAGACAAGGGCCTTCCCAGAGGTGTGTTGTGGGAAAGCTGCGCCATCATGCAGTATCTCGCAAACAAGCACGGGCTGGAGAAATTCTACCCCAAGTCGCCGGCCAAGCGGGCCATGGTCGACAGCGCCATGTTCTATCTGGTCGGTACGCTCTACCCGTATGTGGCGCGCGCCACCTATCCGTTGCTCGGCTTCCCGCAATATGCCGGCGAGGTCGGCCACAGCGACGCCCACCCGGACAAGAAGTCCGAAGCGCAGAAGGCCGCCATGGCCGCGATCGCCGAGCCGCTGGAGATCTTCCACAGCTTCTTCAGGAACGGCAAGCCGTTCATCGGCGGCAAGCATCCGTCGATCGCCGACATCCGGCTGGCGGCGACGCTCGAATTCCTGGCTGTCATCGACTATCCGCTGCCCAAATGGGCGAAAGAGTACATGGCGACGATCGAGAAGAAGCTCGGCAAGGCCTATGCCGAGCCGGCCGGCGACGTGCGTGGCTATATCGCCCATGTGAGGTCGCAGGCGACGGCCTGAGGTTAAGGGTTCGTTAACCAAGACCCTGTCTACTGTCAGGAATTCACCGCGCGACCACGGATGTACTGGCGCAATATCGGTGAAAGGAAAGGTCGGCTCATTGCCGGCCTTTTGCTTTTCGGCCCCATGCTGGAACATCACGGGACAGCGATCAGGCAACGCCAGAGCATCAACTTTTTGCGCCGGGATATTGTCATTGCCGGCGTTGGCTCTAACATCCCTTTCAACGGGTCGGGCAAAGAATGTCGGCCTGGGAGCGAGATGAGGGCTTGCAATGAAAAGCATGGCTGCGACGCTGATCATCGCCGGCGGAATGCTGGTTGGCACACTCCTCCCGTCGCATGCCGCAACGCTCAACACTATGGATGATGTCGGGGCAGCGATTCAGGCGTGCTGGACGCCGCCGCCCGATGCCGGGGATTCGACCGTAACCCTGAGCTTCAGTTTCAAGCGCGACGGCACGCTGATCGGTGCGCCGCGTCCGACCGCCGCCAAGGTGGCCGGCGACGACAAGGCGCGGAAGTCGTTCATCGACGCGGCGGTTGCGGCGGTCAAGAATTGCACGCCGCTGAGCTTTTCGCCGACGCTGGCTCAAGGCATAGGCGGCAACGTCTTCACGCTGCAATTCGTCTCGCCGAAGAAATAGCCGTTCTTGCAGAGTTTTCCGGGTTGTCCTGACGCAGATGGGGCCGGGAAAGCTCACATATATATCAACGGTCCGACAACGGCTTCCAGCTCTGCCGGGGTGGCTTTTCGGGCGAGCCCCCGGTCAAAGGCTCAGGCGCCGTACCTTGGCATGCCGTGCCAGGTCCGGTGTCTCGAAGACATAGTCGCTCCACGCCGATTCCGGAATTTGCCCGGCCAGATAGCACTCCAGCAACAGGTTTTGCTCGGGAGTGAGCGGCCTTGGCGCGCGCTCGTGATCCAGCCCCAGGGAATGAAAAAGGTTCCTTGTCAGTTCCGATACCGTGAAGTGGATCGACATCCGCGTTCTCCCTTGCCCCTTCAACGCCGCAACCCGGGCAAGGTTTCAGGAGCAGGCCCCGGTAACGACGGATTGATCGTTCGCCCGGTAAACAGCGCAAATGCACGGCGCGAACTGCCACGGCCGGCTTCTTCAACGCTTGCGCGGACCCTGCCAGTAACTGGACGAAAGGTGCAGCGCCCTATACTCCGGGTATCGCCCAGCGGCAGTCGATCGAGGCCGGCAAGCGGCCGGGTGCGCGTGGTACGGCCCGGCCACTTCCCGGGTAGCGAGGAGCCTGCCGCTTGCCCGATAGAACCGTGATCTGCCTGGAACAGCCGCGTGCTTGCGGCGTTGTGATCGACACCAGCCGGGAGAGACGCCATGGCCACGTTCAGGGAAATGAGGGTTCTGGAGATCGTCGAGGACGGCTCACTGACCAAGGATGAGAAGATCGCTGAACTGCGCAAGATCGAATCCGAGGCACGCGGCCTGCAGCGAGCCGCGTCGGAAAGCCCGATGGGCGAAGATGATGGCTGGCAGGACGATTTGCGCCAGGTTCGGCTTGCGCTCGACAAACTAGGGGCAAAGGAGCCGAAGAAGGGCGCGGCATCGCTATAGGTGCGCTGTTTGCCACAAGGCTCTGGCGAATTGCGGGGGCAGTTCATTGTTTCGCGGAAACGAAGAACGGCTCCATCTCCTGGTTTCAAAGTAATTTTGGTCTCGAGCAATTCCGAGCGGGAAGCCGCTTTGCAGCTTTGCGAGGATTGCCCTAGTCGCAGACCATGCGAACCCTTTCGCCTGGCGCGCTCACATTCCTGCAGGCCAGTTGCCTTTCCGGCTCGGAGGATGGCGGAGACGGCGGCGAAAGCCTCGTCTGGCGCCGTCTCTGCATGGCCGGCTTCACGACCTTGCGTTCGGAAAACTGCCCAGGCTGCTGCGGCGGCACCGGAATGGCGCCATTGTTGACCTGCGGTTGGTAGTCGACATTGGGCGGCGGCCGATCCCAGAAACGCCTGGCGTCGAGGGGTCGCGGGATGATGACCGTGCCGTCATAGCTTCGCGAGCAGCCACTGCCGAAAAGCAGCGTCACGCCCAGCAAAAAAGGCCCTATCCGTCCATACATTAGCAACACCCCTGCGGGCTTATAACGCGGCCTTGGTCCACCAGACAACCGGACGGAATAACGCAGCAGGAACCGCTCGGTTGCTCCGTTAAGGTTAGCGGATCGTTAATGCTTGTCGGGCACATTCCGCCGACGAACCGCGGAGGGAGGGTTCGACCTTGTTTTTCGGGGTGGGGACAGCATGGCGGAAGCGGACGAAGCGATCGGCGGGCGCGGCAAGGGCGGGGCAGGCAAGGCAACAGCGGATGGCGACAGGTCATCGTGCACGCCCGATCTGGATTGCGCCGACGCGCTCCGCCAACTTGTCGAGCTGGGCTCGGACTGGGTCTGGGAAACCGACGACGAGCTGCGCTTTTCCTGGCTTTCGCCAAACTACCAGGCTGCCACCGGTATCGATCCAGCCAATGTGCTTGGCCGGTTCCGCTTCGATTTCCTCAACCAGGTCCTGAAGGGCAAGCGCAGCGCGACAGCGCATCTGGAAGATCTGCAGGCGCACCGGCCATTCCGCGATTTCATCTACGAACTGAAGGGAGGCCGCGACGACTGCCGCTGGGTGCTGACCTCGGGCTTTCCACGGTTCGACGGTGAAGGAAAATTTGCCGGCTATCGCGGCATAGGCCGCAATGTCACCGCGCTGGCCAGCGCCTTCGGAGACAGTGAGCACAAGCAGGGCGAACGATTTTCTTCGGAAAGCCTCGCCAACCTTCGCGCGATGGTCGATTCAATGCCGATCGGCGTGGTCGTCCTCGATGCCGACATGCGTGCCGAGGTGATCAATCGCGCCTTCTATGATTTCTGGAAGATCGATCCCACTCGCGCCGGCATCGGCTCGGCCTTCCGCGATCTGATGGAGGCCAGCCGCGGCATCGATCCCTACGGCGCCGATGAAATTGCCTGGCAACGCCACACCGCCGAGCGCGAAGCCGAAATCAGGGCCGGCGTCGCCGGTTCCAGACGATTGCCCCACAATGACGGGCGCACGCTGGTCGCATCGCTGGCACCGCTGGCCGGCGGCAAGCGGCTCATTTCCTATGTCGACGCCACCGACATGAAGAGTCGTGAAACCGAGCTCGCCGACGCGCTGGAAAAGGCGAGGCTGGCGGAGGCGGTGATCAATGCGGTAGAGAATCCGATTTTCGTCAAGGACGATCATCTGAGGTTCGTCTTCGTCAACGAGGCGTTCGCGGCGCTGTTCGGCCAGACACCGCAAGCCATGCTTGGCAAGCCTGGCAACGATTTCCTGAGCCCGGCCGAGGCTGCGCTCTTTGAACACAGCGAACGGGAAGTCCTGTCGACCGGACAAATCTACGAAGTCGAGGAAAATTTCGAGGACGAAGGTGTTGCCCGCTCGCGCATCGTCCGGAAAAACCGCGTCCGCATGGCAAGCGGCCGCGATTATGTCGCCGGTTTTCTCTTCGACATCTCGGAGATGAAGCGGCGTGAGATCGAGGCGCAGGATGCGCGCAAGCATTTGGCCAGCGTGCTCGAATCGCTACCGGCCGGCGTGATCATCTACGATCGCGATGACAATTTCGTCTTCGCCAACCGCAAGATGAAGGATGCGGTTCCGGAACTGGAGACGGTATGGCAACCCGGCCGCACCTTCCGGGAAGCGTTGGCATCCGGCAATTCCGCCGGCTATTTCCGGCAGAGCGGCGATCCGGAGCTCGACAAACTCTACGACAGCGATCCGCAGCGTTGGGTCGATGGGGTCCTCGCGCGGTGCCGCCTGCCCAGCGCGTCGTTCGAGCGCGTCAATCCCGACGGCAGCTGGCATCAGGTCTACGACATGCGCGCTGATGACGGCACGTTCATCGGCGTGCGCGTCGACATCACAGGCATCAAGAGCCGCGAGGCGGCCCTGCGCGATTCGATGCGACAGATCGATCTCTTCCGGCACGTCATGGACGAGTTGCCGGTGGCAGCCTTCATCAAGGCGCAGGACCTCAGCATCGAATTCGTCAACAAGGCCTGGTGCGCGATTACAGGCCTGGCCAAGGAGGACGTCATTGGCCGGACCGACCATCAGCTGTTCGGCGCCGAGGCGGCGGAAAGCTACGGCCATGATGACACCGATGTCGTGGCGACCGGCAGCGTGCGCGAGGTCGAGGAGCCCGTCACCCATCGCGACGGCACGGTGCGGCAGTTGATGACGCGCAAGAGCCGCCTGGTGGCCATCGACGGATCGGTGCATCTGGTCGGTTCCAGCACCGACATCACCGAGGTCAAGGCACGCGAGCAGGCTCTGGAGGAGAGCATGCGCGAGAACGAGGTGTTTCGCAGCCTGATCGACAATGTGCCGGTGTCGATCTACGCCAAGCGCTCCGATCTCAGGCAGTTCTACGTCAACAAGGGCTGGTGTGATCTCACCGGCTTCAGCAAGGAAGAAGCGATCGGCAAGACCGATGTCGAGATCTTCGGGCCGGATGGCGAAGCCTTCGTGGCCGGCGATCTGGCCGTGCTGCGCACCGGCGAAACCCAGGAGATCGAGGAGACGGTGCGGCTAGCCAACGGCAGCGTCAGGCACCAGTTCGCGCGCAAGGGCGCGATGATCGCCTCCGACGGTTCGCTCTACCTGATCGGTTCGACCACCGATATCACCGAGCTCAAGCAGCGCGAGGCGGAACTCAGCGAGGCGCGCCAGCGCGCCGTCCTCGCCGACCGCGCCAAGTCGGAATTCCTCGCCAATATGAGCCACGAGATCCGCACGCCGATGAACGGTGTGCTGGGCATGGCCGAACTCCTTGCCAAATCCAATCTCGATGCGAAGCAGAAGACGTTCACCGACATCATCGTCAAATCGGGCAACGCGCTTCTGACGATCATCAACGACATCCTGGATTTCTCCAAGATCGATGCCGGCCAGCTGGTGCTGGACCCGGCGCCCTTCAACCTTGCCGAGGCGATCGAGGACGTGGCGACGCTGGTGTCGACACGCGCCAAGGAAAAGGATCTCGAGCTCATCGTGCGCATCGAGCCGGGGCTCGAAAGCCTGTTCATCGGCGATGTCGGCCGCATCAGGCAGATCGTCACCAACCTGCTCGGCAATGCAGTGAAATTCACCGACGAAGGCCATGTGCTGGTCGATGTGACCGGCGAGAGGATCCCGACCGGAACCCGGTTGACGATCTCCGTCACCGACACAGGCATCGGTATCCCCGAGGACAAGCTGAAGCAGGTGTTCGAAAAATTCAGCCAGGTCGACACGTCCTCGACAAGGCGGCACGAAGGCACCGGGCTCGGCCTTGCCATCACCTCGCGGCTGGTCGAGCTGATGGGCGGCACAATCGGTGTCGAGAGCGCCGAGGGCAAGGGCTCGACTTTCTGGTTCACGGTAACGCTGCCCAGGGCCGAACAACAGCATGGGCGGCGCATCATGCCGGTGGACGTCACGGGCGCGCGCGTGCTGATCGTCGACGACAATGCCGTCAACCGCACCATCCTGACCGAGCAGATGACGTCATGGACGTTCGATTCCTGCGCGGCCGAAAGCGGCGCCGAGGGGCTGAAGGTGCTGATCGCCGCGGCCGCCTATGGCGTGCCCGTCGATTGTGTCGTGCTCGACTACCAGATGCCCGGGATGAGCGGCGCCGAAATGGCCCGCATCGTGCGCAACACCGAAGGCCTCGCCGACACGCCGATCATCATGCTGACCTCGGTCGACCAGTCGCTCGCCAACACCAGCTACCGCGATCTCGGAATAGACGCCCAGTTGATCAAGCCGGCGCGCTCCTCGGCGCTTCTGGAAACGCTGGTCGGGACCATCCAGCGCCATCGCCATGCGACGAACGGCAACGCCCAGCCGCCGGCAGGCGAAGGCCTCGGCGCTTCCCAATGGCCGCTGGCGCCGTCCGAACAACGCGCGCAATTGCAGCCGCCGCCGGTTCGTCCGAGGCCTCCCGTCACTGGCGGTGGCGGGCATCGGCTGGACATTCTCGTGGCCGAGGACAATGAGGTGAACCAGATGGTCTTCACTCAAATTCTCGGCGAGACCAGCTATGGTTTCGAGATTGTCGGCAATGGCCGCAAGGCGCTCGACGCCTTCGGCAGGCTCAATCCGTGCATGATCCTGATGGACGTCTCGATGCCGGAGATGAGCGGGCTGGAGGCAACCGCCGCGATCCGTCGGCTGGAACAGGAAACCGGCACGCATGTGCCGATCGTGGGCGTCACCGCGCACGCGCTCAAGGGCGATCGCGAACGATGCCTGGAGGCGGGCATGGACGATTATCTGCCCAAGCCGATCAGCCCGAGGGCCCTGCTGGAGAAAGTCGAGCGCTGGATCGGCGCCGGCCAACAGGTCCAGCGCAACGCGGGATAGCACCGCGTCGGCCGGTTCCAGCAATCCGAAGAGGCGGGCCGGAGGGAATCAGTCGGGATTTGCTGCTACCCCTGCGTGCAAAGACTATGGTGCGATCGCACCATATCAAAGGCGGTGCTTAGCCGGGACAATGGCAACATCGAATTCCGCTCTTCTCAGTTACGGGCGGGAGCAGCGACCGCCGGCAAGAAACAGCGTCACTCTACCCCAACGGACCTGTTTTCGGCGATGGCCCGGCCACGACACGCTCTGGCCTCGAGCAACGCGCTCCCGTCCGGATTTTCTTCATCCGAGCCGGCCCGGCGAATCCAACGCCGGCTTCGAGCCAGCAATGGCTCAAGCCACTGATTCCCGGGGCAAACCCGGACCGGGCCGCAACCATCCGAAGCTACCGCCTTTCCCCGCGCCGGCGACGCGTTACCCGGTTGACACGAAACTGTCATGCGACTGTTATAATCGAAGGCTATTGGCCTCAGCGGGCGCCGGCAAAAGGGCGCCGAGAGACCATCTTCCGAACAGGAGCAGGCCACATGAGACATTTCATCCGCTCGGCGGCCGTTGCGATTGCAATGGCTGCGGCGTCCACCTTCACCATGTCCGCAGCGTTTGCGGCTGATATCTCCGGCGCTGGCGCCACTTTCCCCTACCCGATCTACGCGAAGTGGGCCGACGCCTACAAGAAAGAGACCGGCATCGGCCTCAACTACCAGTCGATCGGTTCCGGCGGCGGCGTCAAGCAGATCAAGGCCAAGACCGTTACTTTCGGCGCTTCCGACGCGCCGCTGAAGGGTGAAGACCTCAACTCCACCGGTCTCGCCCAGTTCCCGATGGTGATGGGTGGCATCGTGCCCGTCGTCAATCTCAAAGGCATCAAGCCGGGCGAACTCGTTCTCGACGGCACGACGCTGGCCGATATTTTCCTCGGCAAGATCACCAACTGGAACGACGAGGCGATCAAGAAGCTCAACCCCAAGGCCAAGCTGCCAGACCAGGCGATTGCCGTTGTCCACCGTTCGGACGGCTCGGGCACCACGTTCAACTTCAGCTACTATCTCGCCGACGTGAACGCCGACTGGAAGTCGAAGGTTGGCGTCAACAGCGCGCTCGAGTGGCCGGTGGGTATCGGCGCCAAGGGTAATGAAGGCGTTGCCAACAACGTGTCGCAGACCGGCGGCGCCATCGGCTATGTCGAATACGCATATGCCAAGCAGAACAAGCTGACTTACACCGACATGATCAACAAGGACGGCAAGAAGATCGAGCCGACCGCGAAGGCGTTCTCGGCCGCGGCGGCCAATGCCGACTGGAACTCACAGCCGGGTTATGGCGTCATTCTCGCCAACCAGCCGGGCGCCGAGTCCTGGCCGATGACGTCCGCGACCTGGATCCTGCTGTACAAGAAGCCCGATGACGCCGCGGCGACCAGCGAAGCGCTCAAGTTCTTTGCCTGGTCCTATGCGAAGGGCGACAAGATGGCGGGTGAACTGGACTACGTTCCGATGCCGGACAAGGTCGTCAAGAGCGTCGAGGAAATGTGGAGCAAGGACATCGTCGGCAGCGACGGCAAGTCGCTCTACGCCGCCAAGTAACTCTCTTTGTCGAAGGGAGGACGCCTTTGGCGTCCTCCCATTTCTTTCGAATACGAGGGGCTAGATGACCACCGTTTCAGAAGCTACGCCGTTATCGAGCGTCATGCGGTCCAGGGATGCGACAGTGCGGCGCTTCGCCTTCACGGACATGGTGTTTCGGGAGGCTACACGCTCTTCTGCCGTTCTCGTCCTGCTCATCCTCAGCGGCGTCGCCATCTCGTTGTTTGCCGGCTCATGGGAAGCCCTGTCTAAGTTCGGCTTTTCCTTCCTGACGACCGAGGCATGGAACCCGGTCACCGAGAATTTCGGCGCCCTGTCGCCGATCTACGGCACCATCGTCACGTCAGCCATCGCAATTCTGATCGCCGTTCCCATCGGCATCGGCATCGCCGTCTTTCTCACCGAACTTTGCCCGCGACCGCTGCGGCGCCCGATCGGCATCGCCGTCGAGCTTCTGGCCGGCATCCCTTCGATCATCTACGGCATCTGGGGCTTGTTCGTGTTCGCACCATTCCTGCAGACGACGATACAGCCTTTCATCATCGACATCTTTCACAACGTGCCCGGGCTCTCCAGCCTGTTCGCCGGCCCGCCCTACGGCATCGGCCTGCTGACGTCATCGCTGATCCTGGCCATCATGGTGCTGCCGTTCATCACCTCGATCACCAAGGACGTGTTCGACACAGTGCCGGCGGTGCTGAAGGAATCGGCCTACGGCATCGGCTGCACAACCTGGGAAGTCACGCGGCGCGTGGTCATTCCCTACACCCGTGTCGGCATTATGGGCGGCGTTATGCTCGGCCTCGGCCGCGCGCTCGGCGAAACCATGGCGGTGACCTTCGTCATCGGCAACGCGCATCGTATCAGCGCCTCGCTGTTCGCGCCGGCAACGACGATCTCCGCGACGATCGCCAACGAATTCACCGAAGCCGACGGCCAACTCTACACCTCTTCACTGGTGGCGCTCGGCCTGATCCTCTTCGTCATCACCTTCATTATCCTTGCCATCGCACGCTATATGCTGATGCGCATCGACGCCCGCACGGGAGCCTGACCGATGTCGACGTCCCTGGCACTCCACAACAGACGCAAGAGAAGGAACGGCGTGATGATGGCGCTCTGCGTCGTCGCCGCCGGCATCGGCCTTGCCTGGCTGGCGCTGATCCTCGGCGCCCTGGTCTACAAGGGCCTGTCCGGCGTTTCGCTGGCGGTCTTCACCGAGATGACGCCACCGCCCGGCGATGCCGGCGGCCTGCTCAACGCCATCTATGGCAGCATCGTGATGACCGTCATCGGCGTCATCGTCGGCACGCCGATCGGTGTGCTGGCCGGTACTTACATGGCCGAATACGGACGCTTCTCGAAGCTGACCACGGTGGTGCGTTTCATCAACGACATCCTTCTGTCGGCGCCGTCGATCGTTATCGGCCTGTTCGTCTATGAGTTGCTGGTGCGGCCGATGGGGCACTTCTCCGCCATCGCCGGCGCCGTCGCGCTGGCCATCCTGGTCATCCCGGTGGTGGTGCGCACCACAGAGGACATGCTCAACCTGGTGCCGAACGCCTTGCGCGAGGCCGGCGCCGCGATCGGCGCACCGCGCTGGGTGGTCATCCGCTCTGTCGCCTATCGTGCCGCGCTTTCCGGCATCGTCACCGGCATATTGCTGGCCATCGCCCGCATCTCCGGCGAGACGGCGCCGCTGCTCTTCACCGCGCTCAACAACCAGTTCTGGTCAAGCAATCTCAACGCGCCGATGGCCAGCCTGCCTGTCACCATCTTCCAGTTCGCTCTCAGCCCTTACGAGGAATGGCAGCAGCTGGCGTGGACCGGCGCACTCATAATCACCTTAACGGTTCTCGGGCTGAGCATCTTCGCCCGCAGCCTTACCGGACGCAGAGAGGACAGATGAAACCGATGTTGTCCACCGATTTGAACGTGGCCGAGGCTGCCGTGGAAAAGGCCAAGATCGAGGTCAAGGACCTCAATTTCTACTATGGCCAGTCGAAGGCGCTGAAGGACATCAGCCTGTCGCTGCCCGAGCGCAGTGTCACCGCCTTCATCGGTCCTTCGGGCTGCGGGAAGTCGACGCTGCTGCGCGTCTTCAACCGCATCTACGAGCTCTACCCGAGGCAGAGCGCCGAGGGTCAGGTGCTGCTTGACGGCCGGAACATTCTCGACCGCTCGCAGGACCTCAACCTGCTGCGCACCAAGATCGGCATGGTGTTCCAGAAGCCGACGCCGTTTCCGATGTCGATCTATGAAAACATCGCGTTCGGCGTCAGGCTCTATGAGAAGATCAGCAAGGCCGAGATGGACGGCCGTGTCGAGCAGGCGCTGAAGCGCGCGGCTCTGTGGACCGAGGTCAAGGACAAGCTCAACGCCAGCGGGCTCAGCCTTTCGGGCGGCCAGCAGCAGCGTCTTTGCATCGCCCGTACCGTGGCGGTGAAGCCGGAGGTCATCCTGCTCGACGAGCCGGCCTCGGCGCTCGACCCGCTGTCGACCGCCAAGATCGAGGAGCTGATCGACGAGCTGCAGGCCGACTACACGATCGTCATCGTCACCCACAACATGCAGCAGGCGGCGCGCGTGTCGCGCCAGACGGCTTTCATGTATCTGGGCGAGCTGGTCGAGTTCGACCGTACCGAGAAGATCTTCACATCGCCCCGCGAGAAGCGCACGCAGGACTATATCACCGGCCGCTTCGGCTGATCTCACGCATACGAGGACCAGGATCATGGCCGAACACACAGTCGCTTCTTTCGACGAGGATCTCGGACAGATCAGCAGGCTGATCAGCGACATGGGCGATCTCGCCAGCTCGATGGTCGGCGGCGCCACCAAGGCGCTGCTGAACTCCGACAACGCGCTGGCACAGCGCGTTGTCTCCGACGACGTCATCATGGACGCGCGCCAGCGCGAACTCGACGACCGCGCCATCACGCTGATCGCCAAGCGCCAGCCGATGGCCGACGATCTGCGGCATGTCGTCGGGTCGATCCGCATGGCCGGTGACCTCGAACGCATTGGCGACCTTGCCAAGAACATCGCCAAGCGCGTCGGTACGGTCGGCCTGTCCACCACGCCGCGCGACCTGTCGCATTCCATCGACGCCATGGCGCAGCTGGTGCTGATCCAGGTGCAGGGCGTGATCGAGGAGTATGCGGCGCACGATGCCGAGGCCCTTGCCAAGCTGCGCGCCGATGACGAACGTATCGACGTCAAATACACCTCCGTGTTCCGCGAACTTCTCACCTACATGATGGAGGATCCGCGCAACATCACGGCTTGCACGCATCTGTTGTTCTGCGCCAAGAATCTCGAGCGCATCGGCGACCATGTGACCAACATCGCCGAGAATGCCTACTATGTGCTGACCGGTACGCAGCTGCCCGCGAATCGTCCGAAGCAGGACGAAACGGCGATGTCGGCGCCGGCGGCTTGATCGTCAGAGCGGTTCACCGTTTTACGGAAAACCGCTCTCTCTCTTGTTTCCATGCAATTCCGGACGGAAAACCGCTTCACACTTTTCCTGGAATTGCCTTAGAGGTGACCAGTCGATGATCGCGCCACGCATCATGGTGGTGGAGGATGAGGAGCCACTCGGCGTGCTCCTCCGCTACAATCTGGAATCGGAAGGCTACCAGGTCGAGGTGGTCCCGCGCGGCGACGAGGCGGAGATTCGCCTGCAGGAGAACGTCCCCGACCTCCTGGTGCTCGACTGGATGGTGCCGGCGGTGTCCGGGATCGAACTCTGTCGCCGGCTAAGGATGCGGCCCGAGACCGAGCGGCTGCCGATCATCATGCTGACGGCGCGCGGCGAGGAAAGCGACCGCGTGCGCGGCCTTTCGACCGGCGCCGACGATTATCTGGTCAAGCCGTTCTCGACACCGGAATTCATGGCCAGGGTCAAGGCGCTGCTGCGCCGCGCCAAGCCGGAAGTGCTGTCCAGCGTGCTCAAGGTGGGCGACATCGTGCTCGACCGCGAATCACATCGCGTCTACCGCAAGAAGAGCGAGATCCGGCTCGGGCCGACCGAATTCCGCCTGCTCGAATTCATGATGCGTCATCCCGGCCGGGTGTTTTCGCGCAGCCAGCTGCTCGACAATGTTTGGGGGGAGACGATCTATATCGACGAGCGCACGGTGGATGTGCATGTCGGCCGGTTGCGCAAGGCGGTCAATAACGGCCGCATGCCCGACGTCATCCGCACCATTCGTGGTGCGGGGTATGCAATCCGCGAGGATTGAGCGCGACTTTATTCAGGCCACGTTCTTCCCGGAGCCGGCTTTCGCCTGCATGCCCGGCGCGAAAATCTCCTGGTCGACGAAGGTCAGCGCCCGCATGGCGCAGCCCTCGCGGATCAGCGGCAACTCGTTGGGCTCGGTGTCGAAGGAAATCGATTTCGAGTGCTGGCCGCCGGCGGTCTGGGCGATGGCCTCGCGCAATGCCGGCTCGATCAGGTCGAAGGCGGCGGCGCTGACGCCGACCATGGCGACGGGGGCGGGATCGATCAGCGCGAACAGGCTGCCGAGGCCGTAGCCCAGCGCCTCGCCGGCCCTGCGGTAGGCCTCCCGCTCGGGCCCGTCCGTTTGCCGCGCCGTCGCCGCCAGCGCCCGCATCTGCGCGTCGCTGACATCGGCGACCGGCTCGGTGTCCTCGCTGAGCTGCCTGGCGTTGCGCCAGATGGCGTAATTGCCGGCATAGGCTTCGACGCAGCCGCGCCGCCCGCAGCGGCAGAGCGCGCCGCCTGGCCGATGGATCATATGGCCGAATTCGCCGCCCGAGGAATGGGTGCCGGTGAAGAGCTCGCCCTTCAGCACCAGGCCCATGCCGATACCGTGCGAAAGGAGAATGGCGATGAAGTCGTCGCGGTAGCGCTCCGGATCGCGCCAGCGCAGCGCCACCGCCATCATGTTGCAGTCATTCTCCACGGTGGCGGGGATGCCGAACTCGGCTTCGAGTATGTCGGCGAAGGCGATGTCGGTCTGCGGCGTGATGGGCGACCACAGCATTGCCCGGGCATCGGTGTCGGTGATGCCCTGGATCGCCAGCGCGATGCGGGCGACGCTGCGCACGTCGAGGTCGGGATCCTCCAGGCGCCGCCGCACGATGGCGACGCATTCGCCGATCAGTGCATCGCGCGACATGGTCAGCGTATCCAGCCGGCGCTGTTCCTCTGATATGACCTGGCCGGCATAGTCGATGACGGCGACGGACAGGAAATTCAGCGACAGCACCACGGTCATCACCGTTGCGGCTTCCGGATTGAGGCCAAGCCCGACCTGCGGCCTGCCGCGTTTGAGCGCGCCGGCCTCGCTCGGCTTGCCTTCGGCCAGGGTACCTTCGCCGATCAGATCAGAGGAAATCGCCGATATGGTGGAGTGGCTGAGGCCGGTGGTCGCGGCGATTTCGGTGCGCGAGGGCTGGCCGGCCCGGCGCACGGCCGCAATCACCATTGCGCGGTTGCGCCGGCGCAGATCGTCGTGGCGGATTCCGACCGACATGCCTTTCCAATATCCTCCCGGTCGCCGCGGCTCGTCGTGCCCCTCGAACACTGCGGCAACAGATCAAATACTGGCAGAAGCGGCCGGCGATGTCATTTATTTATTGCGGGGCTCGAAAAAAGTTCTCGGCCCTCAAAATCCATCAGAATCATTGTTGACAGCCTTCCGGCGATGCATCACTATTTTTTTTGAGGCTCGAAAAAATAGAGCCTTTGTGCCGGCCTTCGGGTCAGTTTGGTCGCGCCATACGCGGCGCAGGGAGGATATCATGAAGAGATTCGCAGTCGCCATCCTGGCGGGTGTCGCCATGTCACTGACGCTCGCGTCGGTCGCGCAGGCGAAGGGCAAGGTCATCGGCGTTTCTTGGTCCAACTTCCAGGAAGAGCGCTGGAAGACCGACGAGGCCGCCATGAAGAAGGCGATCGAGGCCGCAGGCGACAAGTACATCTCCGCCGACGCACAGTCCAATCCGGGCAAGCAGCTCACCGATGTCGAGAGCCTGATCTCGCAGGGCGCCAATTCGCTGATCATCCTGGCGCAGGATGCCTCGGCCATCGGCCCGGCCGTCCAGAAGGCGCTGGATGAAGGCATTCCGGTCGTCGGCTATGACCGCCTGATCGAGAACAAGGACGTCTTCTACCTGACCTTCGACAACAAGGAAGTCGGCCGGATGCAGGCCCGCGCGGTGTTCAAGGTCAAGCCGGAAGGCAACTATGTCTTCATCAAGGGCTCGGGTGCCGATCCGAATGCCGACTTCCTGTTCTCGGGCTCGATGGAAGTGCTCAAGCCGGCCATCGATAGCGGCAAGATCAAGAATGTCGGCGAGGCCTATACGGACGGCTGGCTGCCCGCCAACGCCCAGCAGAACATGGAGCAGTTCCTGACCGCCAACGACAACAAGGTCGACGCCGTGGTCGCCGCCAATGACGGCACCGCCGGCGGCGTCGTCGCGGCACTCACGGCGCAAGGCCTTGCTGGCACCGTGCCGGTGTCGGGCCAGGACGGCGACCATGCCGCGCTGAACCGCATCGCGCTCGGCACCCAGACCGTGTCGGTGTGGAAGGACGCGCGCGAGCTCGGCAGGAACGCCGCCGAGATCGCCTCGCAACTGGCGGACGGCAAGAAGATGACCGACATTGCCGGCGTGAAGGACTTCACGACGCCTGGCGGTAACACTGTCAAGTCGCTGTTCCTGACCCCGGTCGCCATCACCAAGGACAATCTCAACGTCGTCATCGATGCCGGTTGGATCAAGAAGGACGAAGTCTGCGCGGGCGTCGCCGCCGGCACCGTCGCGGCCTGTAACTAAGCTGGCCTGTTTCTCTCAGATATAGACGCCGCGGCCCTGGAACGGTTCAGTGTTTCTTGAATCGCTGAACCGTTCCAGCCCATTGTTTCCCACAATTCCGGACGGAAAACCGCTACGCACTTTTCCTGGAATTGCTTTAAGGCGGCGTTTTCTCAAAAAGATTTGTGTTTCCGCATCAGGCGGATAGCTTCTAGGCTGGGCTCCGGCGTCCGCGCCAGACGGCGGCCAGTGGGAGGAAATCATGACCGACACGACGTCCAACCCGCCGCAGGTCGATACCGCACGCGCATCGGAACTCGGCGCGGTCGCCCGCTTCCTGAAGGCAACCGAGATCGACACCCGCATGCTCGGCATGATCGGCGCCCTGTTGCTGATCTGGGTGGGGCTGCACGTGATTTCGAGCCTGCGTCTGGGCGTCAATCCGCTCGATTTCGACAGCCGCACCTTCCTCACGCCGCGCAATCTATGGAACCTCTCCGTACAAAGCTCCGCGGTCGCCATCATGGCCTGCGGCATGGTGCTGGTCATCGTTATGCGCAACATCGACCTGTCCGTCGGCTCGGCCGAGGGCCTGATCGGCATGGTCATGGGTTTTGCCCAGGTGCATTTCCTAGTTCGGTTCGTCGGGCTTGAACTCGGCAATCCATGGATCTGGGTGCTAGCGCTGGTCATCGGCCTGGTGCTGGGCCTGCTGATCGGCGCCTTCCAGGGCTTTATCATCGCCTATCTCGAAGTGCCTGCCTTCATCGTCACGCTGGGCGGCCTGCTGGTCTGGCGCGGCGCTGCCTGGTGGGTCACCAGCGGCCAGACCGTGGCGCCGCTCGACGCCACCTTCCAGCTGATGGGAGGCGGGCCGGCCGGATCGATCGGCGCCACCTGGAGCTGGATCGTCGGCATCGTCGCCTGCCTCGCCGTGGTGTTTGCGCTTTTCAACGGGCGGGTGCAACGCAAGCGCTTCCGTTTCCCGCTGCGCCCGATCTGGGCCGAGACGCTGCTTGGCGCCGTCACCTGCGCCGCCATCATGGGCGCGGTATGGCTGGCCAACTCCTATCCGTGGCCGATCGGCATTGTGAACAGATACGCCGCCGCCAACAACATCACCGTGCCCGAGGGCGGCCTGTTCATCGCTCACGGCATCGCCATTCCGGTGCTGATGGCGGTTGCGGTCGGGCTGATCATGACCTTCATCACCAACCGCACCCGTTTCGGCCGCTATGTCTTTGCCATCGGCGGCAATCCGGAGGCCGCCAATCTCGCCGGCATCAACACGCGCTGGATCACCATGAAGGTGTTCATGATCATGGGCGTGCTGGCCACGTTCGCCGCCGCGATCTCGTCGGCCCGGCAGAACTCGTCCACCAATGTGCTTGGAACATTGGACGAGCTGCTCGTCATCGCCGCGGCCGTCATCGGCGGCACGTCGCTTGCGGGCGGTTCGGGAACGATCATCGGCGCCATGCTCGGCGCGCTGCTGATGCAGTCGTTGCAATCCGGCATGGTGCTGCTCGGTGTCGACTCGCCGCTGCAAAGCATCGTCGTCGGCGCCGTGCTGGTCATCGCCGTCTGGCTCGACACCGTCTATCGCAAGCGGGTTTAGAGGATACGATCATGGCTGACAAAAACGCTCCCGCCGGCCCGCCGCTGGTCGACATGCGCAACATCTCGATTGCCTTTGGCGGCATCCGGGCCGTCGATGACGCCTCGATCGATCTTTTCCCCGGCGAGGTCGTGGCGCTGCTCGGCCACAACGGCGCCGGCAAGTCGACGCTGATCAAGATCCTCTCCGGCGCCTACAAGCGCGACGCCGGGCAGATATTCGTCAATGGCGAGGAAGCCACGATCACCAACCCGCGCGATGCCAAGAAATACGGCATCGAGACGATCTACCAGACGCTGGCGCTGGCCGACAATGTCGACTCCGCCGCCAATCTGTTTCTCGGCCGCGAGTTGATGACCGCCTGGGGCACGCTCGACGACGTTGCGATGGAGGCCGAGGCGCGCAAGGTGATGAGGCGCCTCAATCCCCGCTTCCAGCGCTTCAAGGAGCCGGTCATCAAGCTGTCGGGCGGGCAGCGACAGTCGGTGGCGATCGCACGCGCGATCCTGTTCAACGCCCGCATCCTGATCATGGACGAGCCGACCGCGGCGCTTGGGCCCCAGGAAACGGCACAGGTCGGCGAACTGGTCAGGCAGCTCAAGTCCGATGGCATCGGCATCTTCCTGATCAGCCACGACATCCACGATGTCTTCGAACTGGCCGACCGGGTCTGCGTGATGAAGAACGGCCAGGTCGTCGGGACCGCGCGTACCACGGATGTAACCCAGGACGAGGTGCTCGGCATGATCATCCTGGGCAAATGTCCTCCTGGCGCCATTCCCGGACCGGGTGCGCTGAAGATCGCCGCCTGAGGCCTATCGGTCGCGCCCGGCATTGGCGGACCAGGCCCGCGTTGCCGCTCATGTGATATGCCAGTGATCGCGATGGCTTGGCCTGACCATTGTGTTGGCCCGGCGACTTGCCCATAAAGGTCCGGTATTGCCCATGGACCGCATCATCCGTTGAAGAGACTTTTTCCAATCGTTGCGTTCATCGCCGTTGCGCTGATCAGCATGACCATGGCTGGGTTCGCCTATTTCGCGACGCAGGAAGCCGCCCGCATCAAGTTCGAAGCGGCGGCCGACGACGCACTCAACCGGATCGAGAGCCGGATCGACTTGCATCTGTCGCTGCTGCGGTCGACGCAGGCCCTGTTCGATGCCCGCAACGGCGACATCTCCCAGAACGAGTTCAAGGCGTTCTTCGACGCGCTGGATATCGACAACAATTTCGCTGGCCTGGGTGGCATCGGCTTCCTTCAGCTTGTCAAGACGGGCGACGAAGCGGCGGTCGAACGCGATATCCTGCACGATTTTGGCGCTAGCCATCCGGTCTATCCGGCCTCGACGCAGCCCTGGCGCGCGCCCATCACGCTTTTCGAGCCGCTGGATCCCTCCAGCCAGTCCAGCATCGGCTACGATATGTTCAGCGAGCCGGTGCGGCGCGCGGCGATCGAGAAGGCAATGGCCGATGACCAGCAGCACGCGAGCGGGCTGGTGCAACTGGGCCAGGGCACGGGTGTGGCGCAGACCTTCACCGGCTTCCTGGTCTTCGTGCGGCTCAACGTCGAAACCGCACCGGAGGTCATCAACGCATCGCGATCGTCGACCGCGGGCTTTCTTTACGCCGCCTTCCGGGCCCGCGACCTGTTCCAGATCGCGCTCAGCCGCGCGCCGCTGCTGCCGGTCAACACCGAGATCTATGACGGCGCGGTGAACGGCGACAATCTGCTGTTCCGGTCGGAGACGCCACCGGTTTCGGCCCTTGGTGACCGGCTGCTGGTCACTCGAAAGATCACGGTGGCCGGCCGTCCGTGGACCGTGCTGTTCAGGCCGACCAGCGCCTTCTCACAACCGTCGTCGCGCGCCATCCCGATGATGCTGGGGCTGTTCGGCCTGCTGTTGGCGGGCGCCATCGCGCTGGTGGCCCGCTATCAGGAGCGGGCCTACGAGGCGGTATCGCGCCTGCACGAAACGACCGAAAAGAGCCTGCTCGAAAAGGACCTGATGCTGCAGGAGATGAAGCATCGCATCAAGAATTCGATCACCAGGGTGCTGGCGATCGCGCGGCAGACGGCTTCGCGGGCGACCGATGTCAACGAGTTTTCCGCATCCTTCTCGGCCAGGCTGCAGGCCATGGCCGCGTCGCAGGACATGCTGACGCGCTCGCGCTGGCAGAAGGCCGATCTCGCCGACCTCCTGCGCATCGAGCTCGGCCAGGTTTTCGGCAAGGAATTGCCCGACGAGCTCCTCTCAGGCCCGGAGGTGTTGCTCGACGAGACCACGACGCAGGCGCTTGGCCTGACCTTCCATGAGCTGGCGACCAATGCGCTCAAATACGGCGAAGCCGGCAATTCCGTTGGCGCGCTCAAGGTGGACTGGCTGCTGGAAGGGCGCGGGCGCGAGCGGACGCTGGCCCTCAACTGGCGGGAGGCCGGAAACAAGAAAGTCCAGGCGCCCGCCGAAACCGGATTCGGCACCAAGCTGATCGACCTCAATGTCACGCGCGAACTGCGCGGCACGATCAAACGCGATTTTCAGGCCGATGGTCTGAAGGTGGAAATCAGAATTCCGCTGGTCGGCTAAATCTGCCGTCACCAGGCCAAGCAACAGATCGCCGGTCAAGAAAATCCGGAGGCACGATACCGGCCTCCGGATCTGGATTCCGTTGTCGCTGACTAGTTGCAGCGCGCGGTGTAGATGCGGCCGTGGCGATCACGGTATTGGCAGTAGCCATTGCGCAGGTTGCGCACCAAAAGGCCGGAACCGGCACCAACAGCCGCACCGACCAGTGCGCCCTTGCCGCCGCCGACCAGGCCGCCGATACCGGCGCCAATCAAGGTACCGCCAGCCACATCCTTTTCGGTGCTGGTACAGCCGCTGACCGCGACCACCGCAACCATGGCAATAATCATTTTCCGCATAGAGTCACTCCTCACTTTGTGTCCTCACTTTAGTAAACTCCAACCGCCATTTAGCATGAAACAACGGTCTTTGCTGCTCGAATTTATTGTTGGCTAAGGTCGTCTTTTTCTGGGCGCGCCGCGTTAGATGCCATGACGGGGCTGGAAATCGCCAGCGAAGCGTCGAGGCTGCCATCAGGGCGCACATTCCAGACGATCTGGTCGTAGTCATCCTCGAGCGCGGGATCGACAGCCAGGCATTTGGCAACGATGTGCTGCGCCTGCCCCTGAACGTCGCCCATGGCGAAGGGACGCTCGGCGGTGCATTGGTCGGCGGTTGCGAAGACGCTGACCGGCACCTGCAGTTCACGGCACTCGGCCATCGAGTTGGTGCAACCGATGACCAGCAGCAACGCGGCGATGTGTTCCATGGAGAAATATCCTCTCGCCACAACAACGGACCGCATCGCCAGAAAGTTCCTTTTCCACCCGGGGATAGGCGAATAATGCCGGCCCGCCGGCAACAGATTTCCGCAATGGCCCCCGTCACCCGTTGGAACGGCGGCCAAGACCATATCCGAGCCGGCCCCCAGCCAGGACGCTGATCGCGATCAGGTGAACTGGAACAGCACTGTCAGGAGGATTGCCGCGACCAGCGCCAATCCAACAATGTCCGGTAACCGGTTACGGGCAGCGGGAAGCGATTGCGCGGATGCCTCAGGGTCCAGAAACTCGCCCATGGAAATTCGGGCGGCCTGTTCCAGCCTGTTCATGTCGGCAACCGTCAAGGGCATCCTCCCGTACCGAGCTGTAAATGCTCCTGCGGAAATGTCCAAAAAGGCCGCAGGTTCCGCTGGTATCTGAGAAAAACAGTATTCATTCTCATGGTGAATAGCCGGTTAAGAATCGCTGCTTGTCGTGGCCCGCTCATTGGGTATCGAAGTTGCTGTGCGGAACGATAAGGCGGTATTCAAGATGGCCATCGGCGATGTCGAGGCTCGCGGTTCCACTCAGGGATGCCGGCACCACCCGTTCCAGCGCGACGCTGCCGAAACGCTTTTGCTTGCCTCGGCCGCCGTTGGTGCCAATGGTTTCGGCCCATATGAGTGACAGGGTAACTTCACCGGTGGCGGCAGTGTTGAGATCGGCGGTCACCTCGACGAAACCATCCGGCCGGGACAGGGCACCGTAGCTGACCGAATTGACCGCGAGTTCATGCATCGCCAGGCCGATATGCAGCGCGGCGTTTGGATTGAGGTAGGGATTGGCGCCTCGGAAGCGAAGGCTATGCGGTGTGTTCGTCTCGTAGCGGCCGACCTGGCTCGCCACCAACTCATGGAGCGCCGCGCCGCGCCAGTTGGAGGATGTCACCAGATCCTGGGAAGAAGCCAGCGACTGCAGCCGGCCGCGAAAACGCGTCAGGAAGTCGCTGATGCCATCGGAATAGCGACCGGTCTGGGTCGCGATGCTCTGGATGATCGCCAGGAGGTTCTTTGAGCGGTGGCTGACTTCGCGCAGAAGCGTTGTCAGCGTCTGTTCGCGCCGTTTCTGCTCGGTCGTCTCGACCATGGTGGTGACTACACCTTGCACGTCGCCGTCGTCGCCCCGGTCGGCATCAACCCAAACCTGGAACCAGCGCACGCCGTTCTCGACCGGCATACTGATCTCAAGGTGCTGAGGATTGCCAGTCACGACCACATCGCGCTTGGCGGCGCTGATGCGGTCGGTCTGCGCCAGCGGCAGGATGCCGTTGCTATCGGTATTGTCCGAAACCCAGGGCGCACGCATGTTGCGGGCCCAGACGGTCTTCATCTCGCGATCCTGATAAAGGACCGAGATTCCAGCATTGTAGAGGGCGTGGAGTAAAGCCCGGCCAAGCTGCATGCCGCTTTCTGCCGGATGCAGGGCAATGACCTCGTCGCTTCGTGCGCTTTCCGTTTTATCTGGAGTCCTGGAGCGCATCGGTCCATCTGTCCACCCACCTCAGGCTGAACGGCTCACCGTCAAATGGGTTCCCCATGAAATTTGTCGAAAGCCGGCCTCCAAAATCGGTCCGCCGGACGGTGTCCCTTTGAAAGGATACCGCCCGGCGGTGGCTGGAAACCGTTTGAGGGGTGCGGCTTCCAGTGTTCGCCTGGATGGAGCGTTCACGCCCGCCTGAACAGGCCGGCAAGAAGCGAAATGACCAGGAAGGCGAGAAAGATGAAGAACAATATCTGCGCGATCCCAGCAGATGTACCGGCGATGCCGCCAAAACCAAGCGCGCCGGCGATGATTGCTACGACGAGAAATACGAGCGCCCAGTAAAGCATGGCTCTTCTCCTTCCAAATGATGCTGACAAAACGTGGGTGGCTGCGGATTGTTCCACCCTTTGCCGAAAAAGACGATGCGTGCAATGGTTCGGATCAATTCGCCGATAAGGACCGCAAAGGGCCGCCCGATGCATCACATCGGGCGGCCCTCGCAGTCATACTGTCCGATCAGATCCGCGAAGCCCTGATCCTACGCGGCGGCCTTAGCCTGACGGTCGAAGAACAGCGCCTGGCTGATCAGCGCCTTGACCATGTCGGGATTGAAAGGCTTGGTCACCAGGAAGGCCGGTTCGGGGCGCTCGCCGGTCAGGAGGCGCTCCGGAAAGGCGGTTATGAAGATAACCGGCACGGAGGTCGACGACAGGATTTCGTTGACCGCCTCGATGCCTGAACTGCCGTCGGCGAGCTGGATGTCGGCCAGCACCATCTTCGGCCGCGTCTTGCCGAACATCGTCACCGCTTCGGCGTGGGTGCGCGCCGTGCCGACGACACGATGGCCGAGGCTCTCGACCATCTCTTCTATGTCCATGGCGATCAGCGGCTCGTCCTCGATGATCAGCACGTCGGTTGCCACCTGGCGGGAAATCTCATCGCTTGCCTGGGCAAGCAATTCGGAGAACTCCTGTTCGCCGACGTCGAGTATCTCGGCGGCCTCGTCCTCGCTGAAGCCTTCCACCGCAACCAGCAGGAAAGCCTGGCGGGGAAGCGGCGCGATCGCATTGAGATTGGCGGCCGCGCGTTGCTCCCACGCCGATTGTGCCTGCTCCTGCGGCACGCGGATGGCGACCGAGGTGAAGAGCTTGGCGAAAACCTTGTACAAGGCGATGCGGTCGCTCGATGCCTCCGGGAAGATGTCGATGTCGGCAATGATGGCCTCGAGCATGGCGGCGACCAGCGCGTCGCCGCTCTCTTGCGATCCCGAGACGGCACGCGAGAAGCGGCGCAGGAATGGCAGATGCGGAGCGATGGTAGCGGATAAGCTCATGATGGACGTCTCCCTCAGATGACGCGTTTGACTGAATCGCAGGTCAAGCTGCATGCAAGTCCCACGGGTACAACGCGGCCATTCCGAAAAAGTTCCGCGCGATATGGAACGAATGGGCGGCGACGGCGTTTGAAAGCGGGATGGGCAACCAGACGGGGGGCCGCTCGCCTTGCGTTGAGTTGAATAAGGGCGGCTTCGGTGCTGGGAATATAAGGGCAAAATGAAGAATATGACGAAAGATATTTTGGCTGGCGCCGCGGGCAGGCGCCGGAACGGGGTCGGCGATCCATTGGGGCCGAATTCCGAAATCGGGCGAAAACTCAAACAGTATTATGACGAGTTGGTGTCCGACGATGTGCCGGATCGCTTTGCCCGGTTGCTCAGCCAACTGGAGCAGACCGAACCCGCGCAGAAAAAGGACTGAGGGCATGGCAGCGGTCTCCCAAGGCTTCAAGACCGATCTGCTTGGGGCAATACCAAGCTTGCGGGCGTTTGCCGTGTCGCTGACGCAGAATGCCGACAAGGCCGACGACCTCGTTCAGGAAACGCTGGTCAAAGCCTGGGACAAGCATGAGAGCTTCCAGCCCGGCACCAATCTCAAAGCCTGGCTTTTTACGATTCTGCGCAATGAATTCTATTCGCAAATGCGCAAGCGCGGCCGCGAAGTGCAGGACAGCGACGGCATCATGACGGCCAGGCTCGCGGTGCATCCGGCCCAACACGGTCAACTCGACCTCAAGGATTTTCGGGGCGCTCTCGAGCAGCTTCCGGAGGACCAGCGTGAGGCCATCATCCTCATCGGTGCGTCGGGCTTCTCCTATGAAGAGGCCGCCGAAATCTGCGGCTGCGCGGTCGGAACGATCAAGAGCCGCGTCAGCAGAGCCCGCACACGGCTGCAGGAAATTCTCAAAATCTCCGGCGAAGACGAATATGGCCCCGATGCGATCTCAACTCAGGTCACCGGGACGGCTGCACATTGAAGCGCGATCCGGACGCGGCCGTATCGGTCTCGACACCAGGGGAGCCACGTCCGTAAGCGAGCGCCACCGCTTCGACGAGATCTTGGCCTGAATAGGGTTTGGAGACCAGCCTCACTTCAGGAAAGGATACCTGGATCTCGTGCGCATCCGAATAGCCGGAGGCAAAGACGAACGGGACGCCTGTTTCCCGCAAGCCGGCGGCGAATTCGAGCGTCGAGGCGCCACCCAGCATCAGATCGACGATGGCCACGTCGAATTGCAGTGCGATCTTTCGGCCATCGACCTCGGTCAGGTCGCGGGCAACCACCACTTCGTTGGCACCATGGTCGCGGCAAAGCTGCTCCACCTCCATGGCAATGAGGAATTCGTCCTCCAGGACAAGAATTCGTAATCCGTCAAGCAAGTGAGGCACAGGCAATCGCTCCATGAGACGTCCTGAGTCATGATCGCAATTTGGCGCGTTGTCATTTAAAAAAGACATGCCGCGAGCGGCGGGATCCGATCCCTGGCAAGCGATTGAAACCGGACCTGCCGGCTGGCAGGCTTTCGAAGAGGGGGTCGACAACGAAAGCGCTCAAGCAGCTCGCCGGCTGGGAAGGGCTGGGCGGGGGCCGCCGCCCACTGATCTGATGCGGCTAATCCCTGGCAGATGCATGCGCGCCGGGAGGTTTTCGGCTAGTTTGTCCCAACGTCGGAACCTTGAGACGCACGGCGCGTTTGAAATCGAGCAATCACAAGGAGTTAAGCAATGGCAACCGCCGCAGGGAAAACCGCCAACGAGGCACGGGCGAATTCGGATCTCGAAGCCGACATCAGGCAGTTGAAGGCCGATATCAACAAGCTCACCAAGCAGTTGGCCAAGACCGGCGAAGATGGCTATGGCACAGCGCGCCGTGCGGCGGCGGAAGGCGTCGAGCAGTTGCGCGCTCAGGGTGAAGCGGCCTTCGACAGCCTGCGCGGCAACGCAAGGGATATCGAGGCCCAGATCGTTGCAAGCGTTCGGGAAAAGCCCGTGACGTCCCTGGCGATCGCCGCCGGCGTCGGCTTCCTCTTCGCGCTGCTCGCGCGCCGCTAGTTCCGCCGCAGATGGGACTGCTGACATCCCTGCTTTCGGGTTTCGCCTCCGGTGAAACCATGGCCGCCATACGCCGCGCGCGTACGGCGGCCATCGTCTATGCGCTTGCCGCGCTGGCGGCGCTCTGCGGTCTCGGCTTTCTGGTCGGGGCAGCCTATATCTGGGTCGCCGCCCGCTATGGATCGCAGGTGGCGGCACTCGGTTTCGGCATCGGCTTCCTGGTGATCGCCGGGCTCGTGCTTCTGAGCCATCGCTTGATGGCCGGTGCCCGTGCTCGCCGCGAGGCAAGGCGGCGCACTGCCGATATGAAGGCGATCGGCATCTCCGCCGCACTTGCGGTGCTGCCGGCATTGATTAAGGGAAAAGGCGGCCTCGGCGTCATTCTGGGTCCGGCCGCGGCACTTGTGGCCTATGCCATCTACCGCGAGAACGTGAAGCCCGACGGTCCGGGGGCCAGGGGGCGGAAATGACGCCGCCGCTCAGCTCCGCGATCATGGCCAGTCAGTCACTTAGACAGGTATTCCAGCGGCATCGATATTGCGGCGAATACGCCTTCGGGCCGGAATTCATGGGTCACTTCGCTTGAAATGACCTTGGCCAGGCTGCGGCGGATGAGGATCGAACCAAAGCCGTGGCGCTCGGGCGGGGCAACCCGTGGGCCGTCGCTTTCGCGCCAGGTCAGCACCAGGCGCCGGGCGCCCTTCCTGCCCTGTGTCTTCCAGTCGAGATCGACCTTGCCGGATGCAACCGACAGAGATCCATATTGCAGCGCGTTGCTGGCCAATTCGTGCAGGATAAGGCCGAGGCCGACGGCCTGATCGGGCGACAGCAGCAGATCGGCGCCGGAGATGGTGATACGCGGCCGATCGGCCGTGTCGAACGGCCTGATCTCGATCTGGACGAGTTCGCGGATGCCGATACCGCGCCACTCGCGGTCGGACAAGAGATTGTGGGCGATGCCCAGGGCCTGAAGCCGGGCGCCGAAAGCCTCGAGAAATTCGCTTGGCTGACGGGCATGACGCACGGTCTGAGTCGCCAACGCCTGGACGGTCGCCAGCGTGTTCTTGACGCGGTGGTTGAGTTCGCGCAGCAAAAGCCTCTGCCGCTCCTCGCCGAGCTTGCGTTCGGAGATGTCGTAGTTGACGCCGAAGATCAGCGTGGGCTTGCCGTCGCCATCGCGCTCGATGACACGGCCGCGTGTCGCCACCCAGCGCGGCGGATGAAAACCTTTCACGCGATATTCGCCGAAATAGTCGTCGCTGCCGGTCAAGGCATCGCGAAAGCGGGTTTCGGTCTGGTAGACGTCGCGCGGGTCGATGGCGGCGAGGATGTCGCGTGCTCGCAGGCGGGTCGAGCGCGGCAGGTTGAATAGTTCCGACAGCCGGACATCGCATTCGATCATGTCGCTGCGGATGTCCCATGCCCAGCTGGCGAGCGAGGCCGCGTCGAGCGCGATGGCGCGCCGTTTTTCCTCGCGCGCAAGCGCGGCCTCGGCGATAGCACCGCTACGGGTCGCATCCTTCAAGGTGAACAGGCTGCCGGCAAGGCCGGCGAGAGTCTTCAGCTGGTCGAGCCTGGCCGGGGATGGATAGGCGTGAGGCTTGCGGTCGAACACGCACAGCGTGCCGATCCTGGCGCCCGCGACGATGATCGGAGCGCCGGCATAGAAGCGCACATGACGCTTGCCGGTGACCAGCGGGTTGGCTCTGAACCGTGGATCCGTCGTTGCGTCCGCCACCACCATGGGTTCGTCGCCAGCGGCGATGGTGTGGGCGCAAAAGGAGATATTGGTCGCGGTCCCGGTCTGGTCCAGGCCGAAGCGGGACTTGAACCATTGCCGTTCGAGATCGACGAGCGTGACCAGCGCGACCGGCACGTGCATCACGGCCGCGGCAAGGCTGGTGATGCGGTCGAAATCCGGATCGGCCGCGGTATCCAGCATCTCCAGCCCAAGCAACACAGCCAGCCGGTCTTCGTCCCTCACCGCGCGCGCAACCTTGGCCGGCAGACCCGGCCCTGTTTCGCTCCTGCTATTCACCCAAATCCCCAATGTCCCGGCCTTCGCCGTCTTGCCCGCCAGGCCAGGCGTCTCCGGAACCATCCTAGCAAGGAACCGTTACCCGACCGTGATTTGCCGGATGCACCCGGTAGTGCAAAACGAGACAAGGACCGACCATGACCAAGATCATTCCCGAAAACAAAGCGCGTCAGGGGCGATGGGGCTGGCACGGTTTGCGTATTCTGATCGCTGCGCTGCTTCTGGCCTTCGCGGCCTGGGGCATTGCCGAAATCTATGGCGAGGTGGCCAAGACCCCGGCGACAGAGCAAGGAAGTGCGCCAAGCGGCTAGATTTTCGGCCGCCGTCGTTTGAGATCGCATCAGGCGGCCTTTGCCTCGGCGATGCTGGCCGGCACCAGGACATTGAGCGCGCCAGGCTGGATTTCAATGATCGTCTCACGATCGAGCCTGACCAGTTCGCCATCCATGACGGCACGGAACTTCCTGCTGCCGGAATGAATTTTCAGAACCGTCCGATCGGATTGATGGATTTCGACATGCTCGTTATCGCGCCATTTGCCGCGCGCCATGTTGAACAGGAACTTGACGAGCTCGGCGCGTTGCTGCGCCACCGTGACATAGATGCCGAGCACGCCGCCCGCCGGATTGTCCGCATAAGGCAGGTGGCCTTCGCCGAACAGGTTGTTGGTGACACCGATGCCTGATATGCGCGCCGTCATCTCGGCCTCGCCGATACTGAGCGTGACGTTCATGGCCGGCGGATTCTTGATCGTCGCCCAGGCCGCCTTGGCCGAAGCGCCGATCTTTCCCAGGCGCGAACCGAATTCCATCCTCTCGCGCAGCTGCACCATCCTTGCATGCATGCCTATGGAGAACTGATGGATGAAGGGCTGGCCGTTGGCCGTAGCCATGTCGACCGCGATGATTTCGCCGTCGGCGAAGGACTTCAGCGCGGCATCGAGCGACTGCGGAATGGCCAGGCCACGCGCGAACAGGTTCATGGTGCCGGCGGGCAATATGGCAAGCGCCTTTTTCTTGCCCATCAACCTGGCCGCCGCGGCTGAAATGGTTCCGTCACCGCCACCAGCCAGCACAACATCGACGGTGCGGCGCGAAACGGCATGGTCGAGAGTTTTCGCTACGTCCTTGCCGGCGACCACGTCTATGCTGAGAGTGTGGCCTGCCGTTTCCAGCGTCTGACGCATCGTGTCGGAAAAAGCGGCGAGGTCGGTGGTGCGCAAAGTGCCGCCGTCCTGGTTCAGCACCGCAGCAAATTTCATACCCCGCTCCGTAAGCTCAACCAAAAGCCGACCGGGACGCGCCCAGCCAAGGCAAAAACGCGGCGAAACGGGAAAAGTTCCGGCAGCGCCGGGGACCTACGGCTGCGTTTGGCGGCTGTCATCCATGAGCGTCGTGTTGGTAACGAATGCCAGGGCGTCTTTTGGAACAACAGCATGGTCACGACGTTGTGAACCTGTAGAAGACGCCGCGCCCGCGCCTTCCCTGCGATGGTTCAACCGGACGCGGCGTGCACGAAATCACGAGGAGACCATCATGATCCGCACCCTTTTTGCCACCACCGCCCTCGCGACATTGATCGCGACCGGCGCTTTCGCGCAGAGCGCGACAACTCCCGCACCCGCCGCACCCGCCGCTGAGCAGCCGGCACCAGCAGCTCCGGTTCCGCGCGCCGAAGGCAGCATCGTCACCAACATCATTGGCGCATCCGTCTATAACGGCACTAGCGACAACGCCGAGAAGATCGGCAAGGTCAGCGATGTCGTCTTCGACAAGGATGGTATGGCGAAGTCCGTCGTCATCGGCGTCGGCGGCTTTCTGGGCGTCGGCACGAAGAATGTCGCCTTCGATTATGACAAGCTGCAGTGGGCCGAGAAGAACGGCGACCGCTGGCTGGTCGCACAGACAAGCAAGGACGAACTGAAGGCGCAGCCGGAGTTCGACAGCAAGGCCTATGCGCCGGCCCCTGCTTCGACGGGTGCGGCAGCGCCCGCGACAACCGCGCAAAATTCCGCCGACACGAATGCCGCGCCTGCCCAACCGGTGAAGCACGCCGAGGGCAACCTAGCGACTAACATCATCGACAAGGCCGTCTATAACGGCACCGGCGATGACGCGCAGAAAATCGGCAGCGTCAACGACATCGTGCTGTCCAAGGAAGGCAAAGCCCAATCCCTGGTCATCGCCGTAGGCGGGTTCCTTGGGCTCGGTGCAAAGAACGTAACCTATGATTTCAACAAGGCGCAGTGGGCGGAAAAGAACGGCGAGCGCTGGCTGGTGGCGCAGACCACCAAGGAAGAGCTGCAGGCACAGGCGGATTTCAACCGCAAGGCCTATGATCCGGCACCGGCGACGACCGCTTCCAACGCACCGGCGGCAACTGCGCCGGCTACCACCACGGCACCTGCCGCCGCTCCGGCGAACAAGACAGCCGAGGCTCAGCCAGCGCCCGACCAGACACAGACGGCCGCCATCGACAAATCGACGCTGACCGCGATGCCGGTCGGCGAGATCAGGGCCGACGACCTGAAAGGCACCACCGTCTACGGCGCCAACGACGCCAAGGTCGGAACAATCGGGGATGTCGTGCTCACACCCGACAAGAAGCCCGATGCGGTTATCGTCGACGTGGGCGGCTTCCTTGGCATCGGCGCGAAGGAAGTGGCGGTCGGCATGGACAATTTGAAATTCATGACCGACAAGAACGGCAAGAAATACCTCTATACCACTTTCACCAAGGAACAGCTTCAGGCGCAGGCTGCCTACGACAAAGGCAGCTATGCGCAGAACCGCGACCAGCAGCGGATGGTTGTGAAGTAAGGGAACAGGGAATAGGCAGTAGGGCAGTAGGTGGAGAAAGTCTGGCGCGCAGCAGCGTTTTGGGATTTCGTACCGCCTACTGCCTACTGCCCACTGCCCACGCCCTTCCGAAATGCCCAGCAACGCCATTCTCCGTCAATTCCGCCAGCGCCAGAGACTGGTCGAGATGTTCAGCCCGCCAGGCAAGCAACCGTTCGGCGAACTCCAGGCGGGTGGACAGATGTGCAGGGCTCGTGGCGAGGTTGGTCAGTTCGCCAGGGTCCGCCTCCATGTTGAAAAGCAAGGGTGGCAAGCCGCCGCCAAAATGCACGTATTTGAATTTCTTGGTGCGGATGACGGCGAGGTTGCACTGACGCGAGGACACGCCGAAGTGTTGCTCGGCTTCGCCGTCCGCGATCGAGCGGAAATCGAACTCCCAATGCGCGGCGTCGCGCCAAACCGCGGGGGTTCCGCCGCTCAGGAATGGTTTCAGTGAGCACCCATCGAGATGCGGTTCGGGAGCCGCGCCAAGCAGATCCGCGAGCGTAGGCAATATGTCCACCGCTTCGGTGAAGCGATCGACAGCGCTGCCGGCGGCCTTGCCGTGACGCGGGTCGCGGATGATCAGCGGTATGTGGTAGCCGCCCTCGAAATAGCCTCCCTTGCCCAGCATGAAATGGTCACCCATCATCTCGGCGTGGTCGGAAGTGAGCACGATGATGGTATCGCCCCATGCGCCTGATGCCTTGACCGCTTGCCATACGCGGCCAAGCTGTACGTCGACTTCCGAGATCATGCCGTAGTAAATCGCCCGGATGGTGCGGAAATCATCCTCGCTCCAGTCGTGCACTTTGCCTGTAGCGCCGGGGCGGAACTTCGCCCGTTTCTGCCGGCCAAGATCATAGGCGAGATAGGGATGGCTCTGGGCTTCAGCCCGCCAACTCGACGCGCGGTGAAAAGTGGGGCCATCGGCCGGATCGTATAGCGTGTTGTAGGGCTCCGGTACGATGAAGGGTGGATGCGGGCTGATGAAGGAGAGATGCGCGAACCATGGCGTGGCCTGCTCCTGCTCGCCGAGCCAGCGGATGAACTCACCGGCAAGGAAAGCCGTCGGCGTATGGTCTTTCGAATAGATTGGCCGCGCCTCAGTCACTGCGTCGGCGCCGTCTTCCTCGTCCAAAGGACGGTGGATGCCGGGAAATCCGGCGCTGGCATCGATGCCCTGCTGCGCCAGCCAGGACAGCCATTGCTTCTGATGTTCGGGCAGCTGCTGGCGCACCGTGAAACCCGGCAGCACGCCCTCGTAGCTTTTCAACCTTGGATCATCAGGCGCCAGCAGGCGGGGATCGAGCGCGATGTCGGTATAGCCGAACAGCGTCGGATCATAGCCGAGGGCTCGGGCGTGCAGCGCGATGTTGCCATGACGGGCATCAAGCGGCGAGCCGTTACGGCAGACGCGGTTGTTCATCTGATAGAGGCCGGTATAGAGGCAGGCGCGCGCCGGCGAGCAGGGCGCCGCGCCGCCATAGTGCCGCTTGAACAACACGCCCTCGGCGGCCAGCGCGTCGGCGTTCGGCGTCCTCACCACGGGATGGCCGGCGGCCGACAGGCAATCCCCCCGCCACTGGTCGCAGGTGATCAGGAGAACGTTCGGGCGCCTGGCTTTTCCTGTCACTCGCAATCCCCTTCTCCCGACATTGGCCGAGTACCATTCATGGACCCGATTTCCGGCACCAACGCAAGACCACCTGCGTTAGCTGGCTGGTGAACAAAACTCTTTCAGTTGTTCACTTTTAAAGCACAGTCCATTCTGTGTTTGCCGCCTTTGCCGCCTTTGCCGCGGGCAGGCCTCTCCACATATTGGCGTGGACAGCGGCGAGGGCCGCACGAACACAAGGGACGGAGCCAAGACAATGCTCGACCAGATCAAAGGTCTGCATCACGTCACCTCGATGGCTGGGGATGCCCGACAGAACAATGATTTCTTCACCCACAAGCTCGGCCTGCGCCGGGTCAAGAAGACAGTCAATTTCGACGCACCAGACGTCTATCATCTCTATTACGGCGACGAGGTCGGCACGCCTGGTTCGGTGATGACCTATTTTCCGTTCCCCCATATCGGCAAGGGCCGTCACGGCGTCGGCGAAGTGGGCATCACCGTCTACTCCGTGCCGGAGGGCACGCTCACTTATTGGGAAAAGCGGTTCATCGACGAAGGCGTGACCGGTGTTTCCCATGAGGAGAGCTTTGGCGAGAAGCGGCTCAAATTTGCCGGTCCCGATGGCGATGGTTTCGCGCTCGTCGAGGATAAGGCCGACGGCCGCGTGCCCTGGGTGAAGGGCGGTGTTCCCGCTGACGAAGCGATCCATGGCTTTCACTCGGTTTCGCTCAGGCTGAAGGATGGCGGCGCCACCGAGGAGCTTCTGAAATTCATGGGCTACGAAGAGATCGAGACATCGGGCAATGTCAGGCGGCTCGCCGTGAGGAACGGCAACGGCGCCGATGTCGTCGATATCGAATCGCTGCCGACCGCGGCCTTCGCCGATCTCGGCGCCGGCTCCGTCCACCATGTCGCTTTCGCGGTCGAGAACCGCGCCAAGCAGCTCGAAGTGCGCAAGGCGTTGATGGACACATGCTATGGGGTCACGCCGGTGATCGACCGCGATTACTTTTGGGCGATCTATTTCCGCACGCCGGGTGGCGTGCTGTTCGAAGTCGCCACCAACGAGCCGGGTTTCGACCGCGACGAGGACACCGCGCATCTGGGCGAAGCGCTGAAACTGCCGACGCAGCATCAGCATTTGCGGCCCTATCTCGAACAGCATTTGCAGAAGCTGGAAGGCTGAAGCAATGGGCAAGGACGCTTGCACCTATAAGAGCCTGCCCGGTTCGCCGGGCGGTCCCTTGCTGTTCGTCTTCCACGGCACGGGCGGTGACGAGAACCAGCTCGTCTCGCTGGGGCGCGATCTCGCGCCCCAGGCCACCATCGTCTCGCCACGCGGCGATGTGTCGGAGTATGGCGCCGCGCGCTTTTTCCGCCGCACCAGCGAGGGTGTCTACGACATGGACGATCTGGCGCGGGCGACGGACCAGATGACGGGCTTCGTCAAAGCGCATGTCGCGGCGGCGAAGCCCTCGGCAGTCTACGGCCTTGGCTATTCCAACGGCGCCAACATCCTGGCGGTTCTGGTGTTCGAAGCCCCTGAGCTGTTCGACGCTACGGTGCTGATGCATCCGTTGATTCCGTTCGAGCCGGAGGTCAAAGGCAGCCTGGCCGGCTGTCACATCCTGCTGACCGCTGGCAAGCGCGATCCGATCTGCCCGCCGAACCTGACGGCGCGGCTCGAAGCCTATTTGCGTGCCGACGGTGCCGATGTCACAGTGGAGTGGCACGAAGGCGGGCACGAGGTGCGGCCAAACGAGATCGAGGCGGCGCGGCGGCTTTTTGCCGGTATCGCCCAAGGAGTGTAGAGATGCCCGACCAACTGCCCGAGATCGAGCTGGAAGATCGCGACCCCAAAGGCCGCTATGTCCTGCGCGGGCCCGACGGCGCCGAGGCGGAGATGACCTTCACCAAGATCGGCGAGCATCAGCTCATCATTGACCATACCGAAGTGCCGGACGCGTTTCGCGGCCAGGGTGCCGGGCTTCGGCTCGTCACCCGCGCTGTTGAGGACGCGCGCGCCGCGGGCAAGAAGATCATACCGCTTTGCCCGTTCGCCAATGCCCAGTTCCGCCGCCATCCGGAATGGGCCGATGTGCTGAAGCAGTAGGCGCGCAGGCACTTTTTGGCAGGCAGCAACGGGGGACGAAGGGGCAGTCCCCGCTGCCAGCCGGCATTGTAATTTGCGCCGACCGTGCATCTTGCCTAGATAGGATATATCGCCGCGCCGACAAACGAATTGAATGATCCCCCGATGACCGAAACAGATCTCGTCCCCGTCTTCGACGGCCACAACGACACGCTGCTCAGACTCTATCAGTCGAAGGACACGGACGTCGAAAAGCTGTTCGTCGAAGGGAAATCGGGCGGGCATATCGACCTGCCGCGCGCCAAGGCTGGTGGCTTCGCCGGCGGCATGTTCGCCATCTTCCCGCCGCCGGTCGAAAAGGCCAGGCGCAGCGCCGTGCCCTCGGCGCCGAGCGCCAGCGAGCCGCTGCCGCCAGAGGTGCCGCGCGCCGATGCGCTCAATTCGACGATCGCCATGGCCTCGATCCTGTTCCGGCTCGAGCGGGCGGGAGCGCTTGCCGTCTGCCGCAGTGCCGGCGATATCCGCAACGCCATGGCCAAAGGCACGATTGCCGCCGTGTTCCACATCGAGGGCGTCGAGGCGATTGATCCTGAACTCACCATGCTCGACGTGCTGCATGCCGCCGGACTGCGTTCGCTCGGTATCGTCTGGAGCCGGCCGAACGCCTTCGGCCACGGCGTGCCGTTCCGCTTTCCGTCCTCGCCCGACACCGGCCCGGGCCTGACCGATGCCGGCAAGGCGCTGGTCAAGGCCTGCAACGAACTCAAAATCATGATCGACCTCTCGCATCTCAACGAGAAGGGCTTTCGCGATGTCGTGGGCCTCAGCGACGCGCCCCTGGTCGCCACCCACTCCAACGTGCATGCGATATGCGGCCATTCGCGCAACCTCACCGACTGGCAGCTCGGCGCGATCCGCGAATCCGGCGGCATGGTCGGGCTGAATTTCGCCACCGGGTTTTTGCGCGAGGACGGCCGCATGAATGCCGATACCAGCCTCGATCTCATGGTGCGCCACATCGATTCCCTTTTGCAGGCCCTGGGCGAGGACGGTGTCGGCCTCGGTTCTGATTTCGACGGCGCCATGATCCCGGCCGTGATGGGTGACGTCGCCGGCTTGCCGAAGCTGATCGATGCACTGGCGGCACGCGGTTTCGGTCGCGCGCTGATCGAGAAGATCGCCTATCGCAACTGGTTGGGCATGCTGGAAAGAACGATAGGATAGAGCCTATTCGAAGCCCATGCGCTTCAGCCAATCCTTGCCGACACCGCGATCCCTGATGATCGGCAGCGGGTTCTCCGAATCCAGCCTTGCGCAGATGCGGTAGACTTCGAGCGTCTCGGCGCTCATCTCGTCACGCTTGTAGAAGAACATGGCGGCGGCATAGCGCGTGCGTCCGGACCATTTCTCGCCGAGTGGCGTGTTGACCAGTTGCCACTGTTCGGCGGCTTCCCCACCATCGTCCAGCTTGTCGGCTTCGTCCATGGTCAGAAATCCGCCGGCGGATTGGCGGTGCGGCGGTCGAGCTTGATGAAAGGCCGCGCCACCACCTTGGCCCGCTTCATAAGCTTCTGATACTGCAGCTCGCGCATGGCGTAGATTTCGACCCAGAGGTCTTCCACGACAGTATCACCGTATGGCCGCGCCAGGGAGGCGATAGCGATGTTTCGCTTGGCCATTGGCGACCACATGGCGGCGCTGACAAGGCCAACTTCCTGGCTTTTCTTGTGGTAGACGATGGCGTGTTCGGCAGGGATGTTGCCTTCGATCTCCAGTCCGACCAATACATGGCGCAACTGGCGCTTGGCGCGCGCTTCGAGAATGGCGCGGCGGCCGTTGAAGTGGCCTTTTTCCGGATCGATCATGAAGCCGAGCCCGATCTCGTCGGGCATGCGCGGACGGTCGGCGCGGATGGCATGCTCGGCGGTGGTGAAGTCGGCATTGGCAACGATCAGCCCGGCCTCGAGCCGCGCGCGGTTGAGCGCGGTGTAGCCGATCGCGCGGATACCGCGCAGTTCGCCAGCGGCCATCAGCCGGTCCCAGAGGCTCAACGCCTTTTCGGCTGGGACGAAGAGTTCGTACCCGAGATCGCCGGTGAAGCCGGTGCGCGATATGGTGATGGTGCCGCCATCATGAGCAAACTCGGCGAGGTCGAAGATCTTCAATCCCTCGACACCGGCAAAGCCGGCGTCGCGCAATACGGCGAAGGAGGTCGGCCCTTGCAGCGCGAGCCCGGCGACGGCCTCGGTTTCTTCCTCAACGACGACGTCGAAACCAATGGCGCTATCCAGCAGCCACGGCAGATGCCGCTCCTGCGAGCACAGGCGAAAGCGTGTCGGCGACAGACGGAACAGGGTGCCGTCGTCCAGCACAAATCCTTCATCGTCGCACCAGGCGGTGTAGTGGACGCGTCCCGGCCTGAGCTTGCTGACATCGCGCAGCGTGACGCGATCGAGGAAGGCTTCGGCCTCCGGTCCCTCGATCCGGTATTTGGTCATCGGCGAAATGTCGAACAGGGCCGCCTGGCTGCGGATAGCGAAGTATTCCAGCTCCTCGTCCCACAGCGAATGCGGGGCGCGGTAGCCGGCCCAATTGTACCAATCCTGGGTTTTGGCCAACGCGTCGAGGCGCGGCTGGAATGGTGTGCCGAGGCGCAGCGTGCGGAAATGCCCCTGGGCGGCGATGCGGGTGGAAACAGCCGCATCGGCTGGCCTTGCAACGGGCTTCTTCCTGGTTGCCTGAGCCATGGCCTACCTCTTCATCGCAATGATACGCCGTGCGGCGTTCAAGCCCGGTGCACCCGAGACGCCGCCGCCGGGATGCGAGCCGGCGCCGGCGAGAAACAGGCCTTCGAGCGGCGTGTCGTAGCCGGACCAGCCGGAGACGGGGCGCGAGACCAGCATCTGGTCGGCCTGCAACTCGCCATGGTGCCAATGGCCGCCTGGTATGCGGTAGCGTGTCTCGATATCGGCCGGCGTCAGAAGCTCGGCATGGACAACGCTCTTGCCGATGCCAGGCGCGTAGGCTTCGAGCTGCGCCATGATCGCCTCGAGGAATTTCGGTTTGCCGGCATCCCAGCCTTCTTTCAGCGCATAGGGTGCGTATTGCACCACCGCCGACAGAACGCAGGCGCCATCTGGTGCCAGCGACGGATCGGCAAGGCTGGGCAGCGTGATCTCCATCACCGGTTCGGGCGAGAACTCGCCGTATTTCGATGGATTGAAGGCGCGCTCGACGTGATCGGGCGAGGGCGCGATGATAAGTCTGCCCTTTTGAGTGGCGGCATCGACACCCGTGAACTGCGGCGGCCGGTCAAGTGCCAGATGAAGCTTGGCGGCATCACCCTTCATGCGTATATTTTTCACCTTGCGAACAAAGCCGGTGTCGATCTCGCGCGGCCCGACGAGCTCGAGGAAGGTGGTCGCCGGATTGATGGCCGAGACGATCGTGCGGGCCCGCAGTTCCTCGCCAGTGTCGAGCGCGACGCCGACGGCGCGGCTTTTTTCGACGATGATCTTTGCCACCGGCGACGATGTGCGGATGGTGACGCCAGCCTTTTCCGCCGACGCGCGGATGGCGGTGACGACGGCGCCCATGCCGCCCCGCGGCAATGCCTGCGCGCCGGCCACTCCGGAGGTCTCGCCAGCGAGTCGGTAGTAGAGGCCGAGCAGCGAGGTCGGCGAGCGCGGGCCAAGGTGGCTGCCGAGCGTCGCGTCGAAGGCCAGCAGTCCCTTCAGCCTGTCGTAGGTGAGCTGCTCGTCGAGCAGGTCGGCGACATTCATCAGCAGGACGCGCAGAAAGTCGCGCATGTCTTCCTTGCCGAGCTTTTTCAAGGCCAGTGCGGTCTGACCGAGAGAAGCCGTCTCCAACAGCGACATGCCGGCAAGGTCGGGCGCGCGTCGGGAGAGGAATGGCTTCAAGCTGCCGGCATAGCGCAGCAGTTGCGCGCGCAGTTCCTTCCAAGCGGACTGTTCCCTCGAGCTGGCGCCGGCCAGCACTTCCCCATAGGCACCATGCAGGACAAGCGGCGGGCCGTCCTTCGACAGCGCAACCGACGGCAGGAAGTCAGCGCGGGCGAATTGCAGCCCATGTCTCTCCAGTTCCAGCGTCTTCACCACATCGGGATGCAGACGGTTCAGCAGATGGGCGATCGAGGAGGCGCGGAAGCCCGGGGCGAATTCCTCGGTGCGCGCGGCGCCGCCGGCTTCGGCCGCGGCCTCCAGCACCAGCACCTTGCGGCCGGCTTTGGCCAGCGTGGCCGCGGCGACGAGGCCGTTATGGCCGCCGCCAATGACGATTGCATCAGATGACGTCATGGGCCGGGCTCATATTTGAGGTGGATTTGGCGAGATCGCGCAGGATTTCAGCCGCGGCATTGCGGCCGGGCGCGCCCATCACGCCACCGCCTGGATGGCTCGAGGAGCCGCACATGTAGAGCCCACCCACCGGCGAGCGATATTGCGCGTAGCCCGGCACCGGGCGGTTGAACAGCAGCTGGTCGAAGGTCAACTCGCCCTGGAAGATGTTGCCTTCGGTGAGGCCGACCTCGGCCTCGATCTCGCGTGGCGTACGCACCTCCATGTGGACGATGCGGTCGCGGAAGCCCGGTGAATACTGAGCGATCTGTGAAATCACGCTTTCTGCGAAGCCGTCGCGATCGGCATCGGTCCATTCACGGCCGGCGATCTTCGGCGGCGCGTATTGCACGAAGCAGCTCATGAAATGTTTGCCGGGCGGCGCCATGGTCGGGTCGAGCGTGGTCGGGATCATCATGTCGAGGAACGGGTCGGCCGACCAGCGCCCGCCCTTCCAGTCGTCATAGGCGCGCTCCATGCGTTCCACCGAATCGGTGAAATGCATGTCGCCGCGATAGACCGGCGAATCCTTCGGCAACGCCGGGAATTCCGGCAGCGAATCGAGCGCGATGTTGAGCTTGCCGGAGGAGCCTCGAATCTTGAAGTTCTTCACCCGGCGCAGGAAGATGTCGGGCAGTTCCTTCTCTTCGACCAGCTTCAGGAAGGTGCGCTTCACGTCGGCGTTGGAGACGACCAGCTTGCCGTAGATCTCCTCGCCGCCGGCCAGCACCACGCCCTTGGCCTTGCCCCGGTTCACCAGCACATGGTCGACCTCGGCGCCGGTGCGGATGGTTCCACCCGAGGCCTTGAACGATGCAGCCAGTGCCCTGGTGACCGCCCCCATGCCGCCGCGCGCATATCCCCAAGCCCCGACCGAACCGTCGACCTCGCCCATATAGTGGTGCAAAAGTACATAAGCCGTGCCCGGCGACATCGGTCCGAGCGCGGTGCCGATGATACCGGACAGCGCGAAGTTCGCCTTGATGACATCGGTTTCGAAATGCTCGTCGAGGAATTCCGAGATCGACATCGTCCAGAAGCGCAAGGTCAGCGCCATCTCCTCGGCGGAGAGGCCGGCAAACTTTTTCCCCAGATAGAGAAGTTCGCCGAGATCGCGCGGCCGCAGGCTGGTCGGGTCGGGCGCGGTGCGCATCAAGAGCGGCTGGATGAAGCGGCACTGCCGCGTTACGTCGCGGGCGTAGCGGTCATAGGCCTCGGCATCGCGCCTGGAGAAGCGGGCGAATTCGCGCCGGTGTGCGTCATGGTCGCGGTAATTGGCGAGATAATCGCCATCGCGGGTGAACACCGCGCCGCCCTCGTAGGAGATGACCTGCAGGCCGAAGCGCGGCAGTTCGAGGTCGCGCATGATCTCGGGCCGAAACAGCGAGCAGACATAGGAGCAGTTGGAATAGAGGAAGCCCGGGGTCAGCTCGCGGCTGGTGGCCGCGCCGCCGACCCAATCGTTCTTCTCGACCACCAGCACGTCGAGCCCGGCCCGCTGCAGATAGCAGGCATTGACCAGGCCGTTGTGTCCGCCGCCAATGACGATCGCATCCCAAGCTTTCATTGTGGCCCAATTTTCATATGCGGCCCGCTCTTCATTTTTGCGTGATCTGTTCCCGAATGCGCCGAATTTGGCATGGCATCGGGCAATTTGTCCAGCCATTTTGAATGAATGTTCAACAAATGATGTTGTGTTTTCGCCCGTATGCGCTACGCTTTGCCGGCATTCGAAATGAGCATTCATCGATTGGATCGAGGGCTGATGATCGAAACGGCTGATGCCGAACCGGAGTATGATGACACCGCCATCCGCTTTCTCGAGGCGCTATGGGGCAATGGGTACCTGTCGCAGGGCGGCCCGGACGAGGTCGACCGCGTGGTCGACGGGATATTGTCTTTCGCCATGGCGTCGCCGGCGCGCTATGCGCAGGCAATGCGCCAAGCGGGTTTTGCCGATGGCATCGTCAGGGACCGCAACCCGTGGTATCGCGAGGTCGCGCGCGGCGAGTTGCAAAGGCTGAAAGGGCCGCTCTATGCGCCGGTCGCCGCCGTGGTCGGCGCCGCCTATGTCGACAAGAACATCCGAACCTGGGAGGCCATGCAGAAGGTGCTTGACAGTGGCGAGCACCGTCCCACTCATCTTCGCGGGTGGAAGCCGGATGCGATTGGATAGCCGGCGATGCTGGAGACCATCACACGCATGAAGACGGCAGACGCCAGGGACGCCCTCCTTGAACCGGCACAAAAGGCTGAATCCGAGAAGCGCGGACGCAAGGCCTCGAAGGAGGTCAGGCAACTTCAGCTCATCGAGGCGACGATCGATTCACTCGCCAAGCGCGGCTATTCGGAGACGACGATGGCCGATGTCGCCGACGGCGCCGGCCTGTCGCGCGGCATCGTCAACTTCCACTTCGAGAGCAAGGAAAAGCTGCTCGTAGCGACGCTGCAGCACATGTATGACGAATATTCGGCCCATTGGCGCAACGCGCTGCAGAAGGCGGGGGATGACCCGGCCCGCCAGCTTCAGGCCCTGGTCGCCGCCGATTTCGACCGCTCGATCTGCAACAAGCGCAAGCTTGCCGCCTGGTGCGCTTTCTGGGGCGAGGCCAAGTCACGGCCGACCTACCAGGCGTTGAGCAGCGCCCGGGACGCCGTCTACCAGAACATCTTCATCGAGCTTTGCGCGGCGCTGAAGGAAAGCGGCGGCTATGCCTATGAGCCGCAGGTCATGGCGCTGGCGCTCAGTGCCATGACGGAGGGGTTGTGGCTACGCTTGATGATGGGCACCGAGGACACCACCCGCGAGACCGCCTTGCAGGCGGCGAACGAATTCCTGTCGGCGGCTTTCCCGAGACACTACGCGCCGAAGGCCGCCGGGGCGACGAAACCATAAGAAAACCACAGAGGATGGAACAGCAATGAAGCAATTCACTCGACGCCTGACGCTGACATTGGCGCTTGCCGGGACACTGGCGGCTTCAGCCGCGGCCCTGGCGCTCGCCGCCGACAAGGACCTGATCGTGTTCGACTGGTCCGGATACGAAGCCCCCAACTTCCATCCGAAATATGTCGAGAAGAACGGCGATTCGCCGACCTTCGCCTTCTTCGGCGATGAGGACGAGGCGTTCGAGAAGGTCCGTTCCGGCTTCAAGGCCGATATCGGCCATCCCTGCTCGCAGAGCGTGGTGAAATGGCGCGAGGCCGGCCTGCTGCAGCCGCTCGACACGTCAAGGATCGCGGGCTGGAAAGACCTCAGTCCCGGCATCATGGCGATGAAGAATCTCGCCATGACCGACGACGGCAAGGCGTGGTTCATGCCGTGGGACTGGGGCAATACGCAGCTCACCTACAACTCCTCCAAGATCGACGAGAAGGACATCCAGTCGCTGAAGGCGTTCGCCGATCCGAAGTACAAGGGCCGGGTGTCGATCGGCGACAATGTCGACGACGCCTATGCACTTGCAGCCCTCGCCATCGGGCTGAAGGACTGGACCAAGATGACGGACGACCAGTTCAAGCAGGCGTCCGATTTCCTGCGCCAGGTGCACAAGAACGTCCGCTCCTACTGGACCGACACGACAGATATCGTGCAGTTGCTCTCCGGCGGAGAGGTCGACCTCGCCTGGGCCTGGAACGACGCGACCGTGCAGTCGGTCGCCGCCGGCGTGCCGATCAAATCGAAGAAGGACACGGCGGAGGGCATATCGACCTGGGTTTGCGGCTATGTGCTGTTCAAGGACGCGCCGGGCAATACCGACAAGGCCTATGACTACCTGAACGCGGTCAATGATCCGGAGATCGCCAAGGTGCTGGTCAAGGACTGGGGCTACGGACAGGCCAACGCCAAGGGCATGACTGGCGTCGACCAGGCCATCCTGAAGGAGAAAGGCTATGACGAGGTACAGAAATTCGTCGACAAGACGCTGTTCCAGTCGCCGTTGCCGTCAGATCTCAAGCTGAAGATGATCGCCGAATTCGAGAAGATCAAAGCCGGCTATTGAGTGCTGCGGAAACGACCGGTCGCTCCTGAACTGAAACGGCGTGGCGCAATGGCTTCAATGGCGGTTTGTGGTTGTTTGGCAGGTGCAGATCGCCGATACCGTTGATTTCGGCAATTGATGGTTGGAGACAAGTCAGAAAAGTCCATTGTCTGGAGCCGAACCGGTCGGGCTCGCCAAAGCCTTTGAATTCTCCTAACCTCCCCTCAATTCGGGATGGGCGGAGTACTCGGCCATGACATCCATGCTACACCGCTTTGCGCTCGCCGCTGTCGTCACCGCCGGCGCGGGCACCGCCTATGCGCTTGCCGAAGGCGGTGGCGGCCAGATCAAGGCCGGCTGTTGACGCACGAACCGGAAAGAACCGACGTCGTCATCGTTGGCGCCGGCTTCACCGGCCTGTCGGCGTCGCTCGAGTTGAAGGCAGCCGGCGTCGGTTTCCTGCTGCTCGAAGCGCGCGACCGCGTCGGCGGGCGGGTCGAAGCTCGACAGAACGGGCTCGGCGAACGGATCGACAGCGGCGGCCAGTTCCTCTGCGAGGACATGCCGGAAGTGATGGCGCTGGCCAGGGCGCGTGGCAAGACATTCGTCGAGACCTATGTCGAAGGCGAGTTCATCACTCATCCGTCGATGTCGGCAAGGAACGCCAAGCGGACCTATCACGGCGCAATGGCGATCCGCGAGCGTATGAACGGGATCGAGCCGGACGACCCCTCGATAGCCGGCATGAGCGTCGCCACCTGGCTGGAGCATCAGCACGATCACACCGATGCCAAGGCGGCCTTCCGTTCGATGATCGAGGGCCTGTGGTGCCTGGCGGCGGACAAGGTGCCGCTCTGGTACCTGATCGACAATGACCGGCGCATCACCAACGAGGTGCCTGAGCTGCAGTATTTCCTGCGCGAGACCATGCAATCACTGGCCGAGGATCTGGCTGGCGACCTCGGGGACCGGGTGCGGCTCGGCCAACCGGTCACGCGCATAGAGCACGGACCGCAAGGGGTTCGCATCGTCTCAGGCCATGGCGTGATCGAGGCGCGCGAAGTGCTGGTCGCGCTGCCCCCGGCGACGGCCGCGAAGCTCGACTTCGCGCCCGCTTTGCCAGCGGCTCTCCAGAGAGCGCTTGGCGCCTGGGAGAGCGGCGCGGTGATCAAGATCCTGGTGCGCTATGCCAGGCCGTTCTGGCGGCAGCGGGGTCTGAGCGGCATGGTGATGTGGCGCGATCTGCCGGGGCTGTTTGCCTGCGACGTCAGCAAGGACGCGGAGCACGCAGCGCTCGTCGTTTTCGTCGGTGGACCGCTGGCGCTGCGCTGGCGAGCACTGAGCGAGGCGGCGCTGCGTGCGGAAGTGACGGCCAGGCTCGCAGATGCGCTCGGCCCCGACGCGGCGGGCATTGCCGACTTCAGCTTGCGCGACTGGATAGAGGACCGTTGGAGCGGTGGCGCCTACAGTGATCTCATCGTCGACGTAACGGCGAGGGATGCCGAGCGCACAATTCTCGGCGGCGCGCCACGAGTTCATTTCGCCGCTTCGGAATTGTCGCCTTCATTCCCGGGCTATGTCGAGGGCGCCATGATTGCGGGGCGCATCGCGGCGCGCAGGATCGTCTCCGGACTTCAGTCCGCCATCGCTACTAAAGCCTCGGGATCGTAGGCGAGGCGGATCGAGGTGCCGACCGGAATGTCGTCAGCGCCAAAATCGTTGGTCTCGGTGACCGACAGCGGCTTTTCCAGGCCCGGTATCTCGACGATGAGATGGGTGATCTCGCCGAAATAATGGCGCTCCACCACCTTGCCGGCGACTTCGAACTTTGCCGTCGCATTGTCCCACAGAACGCGCAGCCGCTCCGGCCGGATGCCGAGCGTGGCGCCGCCGCCATTGCGCACGAAGGCCTTCGGCTTGTCGGTCTTGACGCGGCCGAAGCCCAGCGTGTCGACAACCAGCGAGGCACTGTTCTCCTCGACGATCTCTGCCTTGACGAAATTCATGCCGCCGAGGAAGTCGGCGACCTGACGGTTGACCGGGCGCTGGTAGATCTCCTTGGGCGAGGCGACCTGCGCGATCCTGCCGCCGAACATCACGGCGATGCGATCCGACATGGCGAGCGCCTCGTACTGGTCGTGGGTGACCAGCACGAAGGTGATGCCGACCGCCTGCTGCAGACGGCGCAGCTCGACCTGCATCTGCTCGCGCAGCTTCTTGTCGAGCGCCGACAGCGGTTCATCGAGCAGCAGCACCTTGGGCCTCATCACCAGCGCGCGGGCAAGCGCCACCCGCTGCCGCTGGCCGCCGGAAAGCTCGGTCGCGCGCCGCTTGCCCAAGCCCGTCAGCGATACCTGCGCCAGCGCCTCCTCGACGCGGCGTTTCTCCTCACCGCCCTGCAGCTTCAGCCGCTTCAGCCCATAGGCGACGTTCTGCTCGACATCGAGATGCGGGAAGATCGCGTAGCTCTGGAACACCATATTGGTCGGCCGTCGATTGGCCGGGATGCCTTCCATCGGCTGGCCGCCGACCGCGATCGAACCGCTGGTCGGATTGTCGAAGCCGGCGATCATGCGCAGCAGCGTGGTCTTGCCGCAGCCGGACGGGCCGAGCAGCGAGAAGAATTCGCCTTCCCTTATGGTCAGGGAGGTGTCGTCCAGCGCCTTGAACGCGCCATAGCTGCGGGTGACGTTGCGGATATCGATCATCGGCCGGTCGGATTGAGCCCGGTCCGCTCGGGGACGCTCGACTTGCGGCTGCTCAGGCATAGAGGCCTCCCTCGTTCTGGCTGCGTCTGGCCGCACGGCGGCGCAGGATTTCGGCGACGGTCATCAAAAGGAAAGAGGCGACCAAAAGCAGCGTACCGAGCGCTAGAACGCCCGGCAGTTTCGCGGCGAAGCGCAACTGGCCCCAGATGTAGATCGGCAGCGTCGCTTCGGTGCCGGTCAGGAAGAAAGCGATGATGAACTCGTCCAGCGAGATGGTGAAGCAGACCAGCAGGCTGGAGATGATCGCCGGCGCCACCATCGGCAACGTCACCCGCCGGAAGGTGCCGAAGGCGCTTTCGCCGAGATCGGCCGAGGCTTCCTCGAGACTGCGGTCGAAGCCCTCGAAGCCTGAGGTCAGCACAGTCATCGAATAGGGAATGCAGATCAGCACGTGGCCGAGCACTACGGTGAACAGCGACAGGCTGAGGCCCAGTTGCAGCATCACCAGCAGCATGGAGATGGCCACGATCACCTCGGGCAGCACCAGCGGCGCCATGATCAGGCCATTGATGGTGCGGCGGCCGGGGTAGCGGTAGCGGGTGATCGAGCGGGCGGCGAGAATGCCGAGCACGGTGGCGAGAACCGAGGCGGAGATGCCCACGATCAGGCTGTTCCAGGCGGCGTCGAGCAAGGCCGGCGTGTTGGGCAGGTCCTCGTACCATTTGAGCGTATAGCCGGTGAGCGGGAATTTCGGCGTCGGGGCGGTGTTGATCGAGAAGATCGGCAGGAAGATGACCGGCAGATAGAGGAAGACGACGTAGAGGACCGCATAGGCCGACAGCCAGCCACCCGGCAGGAAGCGCCGCGTTCTCATCGTGCCAGCCTCTGCAATGCGCGGATGATCAGCACCGTGGCGCCGGCCATCAGGGTGACGATCACCATGGTGGTGACGGAAAGGGCCGCGCCCAGCGGCCAGTTGGCCGCCTTGCCGAACTGCGCCTGGATGGCGTTGGCGATCATGACGCCGTCCTTGCCGCCGACGAGTTTCGGCGTGACATAGTCGCCGACGGTCGGGATCATGACGATCAGCGCCGCCGAGATGACGCCCGGCGCCGACAACGGCAGGGTCACGCGCAGGAACGAGCGCAAGGGACCGTCACCGAGGTCGGTCGCCGCTTCGACCAGCGTGCGGTCGACCTTTTCCAGGGAGACGAAGATCGGCAGGATGGCGAAGGCCGCCCAGGCATGGGCCAGCGTGATGATCACGGCGCTTGAATTGTAGAGCAGGGCCGTGGACGGCTCGTCGATGACGCCGAGGCCCATCAAGCCGGAATTCAAGACGCCGTTATAGCCGAGGATGACCTTCCACGACATGACGCGCAGGAGATAGCTGGTCCAGAACGGGATGGTGATGAGGAACAGCCACAGGCTCTTGTGGCGGCCGCCATGGAAGGAAATGAAGTAGGCGATCGGGTAGGCCAGGACGACGGTGAAGAGGCTGACCGTCAGCGAGATGTAGAGCGAGCGCCACAACAGATCGCGGTAAATCGGCTCAGTCAGCGCGACGCGGTAGTTTTCCAGCGTGAAGGTGCGGTCGATGGTCAGGTAGTGCTGCGTCCAGAAGGAGTGGGCAATGACCACCAGGATCGGCAGGACCAGCAGGATGAGGGCGTAGAGAAATGTCGGGCTGATCAGGGCAAAGCCCTGAACGGGTTCGGATTGCAGAAGGGCATTTCGTCTGGCCCGCGTCATGCGCAACGGGGGCGACCCTTCCGCGGCCACTGTCATTGCCAGACTCCGGGGGGCAGGGCTGCGGGCGTAATCTCGGTTGCTGGCCTGGATTGTTCCGCCATCGGCATCCCATCGTGCTGACGCCGACTGCTTGTTCCCCTTGCCGGCTTTCTTTCATCATGCACGCATCCGCGGATTGAAATCAAGCGCCATTTCTGAGATATTGATTGAACGGACATTCAAAATCAGGTGAAGAAAGCCCTCGTTTCCGGCATTCGACACCGGATTGAATGCTCCGGGAAAAATCGACGAGAGATGTGGAGGCGACGATGGCGGCGGTACGGGATATGAAGGTGATCGAGATGGCAGCACCCGGGTGTGACGATGCCGTCGACCTGGCCAAGCGCCATCTCATCCAGCCCTGGCCCTACGCTGGTTCCGTCGGTGCCGAGGCGCGCGCGCTGATCGGCGAGGGCGATGGCATCTACATCACCGACAATGCCGGCAAGCGGCTGATCGACGGGCCGGCCGGCATGTGGTGCGTCAATGTTGGCCACCGCCGCGAGGAACTGGCCAGGGTGATGTACGACCAGGCGATGGCGCTGTCCTACAATACGCCCTGGTACACGATGAACGCGCCGTCGGCGGAGCTTGCCACGCGCATCGCCGGCCATGCGCCCGGCGATCTCAGCCACGTCTTCTATACTACTGGCGGCTCTTCGGCCGTGGAGACGGCGCTGCGCTTCATGCAGTTCTACAACAATGTGCGCGGCCGGCCGGAAAAGAAGCTGATCCTGAGCCGGGGCGGGGCCTATCACGGCTCGACCTATCTCTCGGCCTCGCTCAACGGCCGCCCGCGCGACCGCGACTGGATGGACGGTGCCGACGAACTGGTGATCAAGCTGTCCTCGCCCGATCCGTTCCGCCGCCCGCAAGGCATGAGTCTTGCCGCCTTCACGGATTTCCTCGTCGACCAGTTCCGCAACACCGTCGCCCGCGTCGGCGCCGACAAGATCGGCGCTTTTGTCGGCGAGCCGGTGCAGGCCTCCGGCGGTGTCGTGGTGCCGCCCGACGGCTATCTCAAGCGCATCCGCGAGATCTGCCGCGACAATGACATCCTCTATGTCTCCGACGAGGTGGTGACGGGCTTTGGCCGGCTTGGTCATGTCTTCGCCTCGGGTGACGTCTTTGGCATCGATCCCGACATGATCACCTTCGCCAAGGGCGTCACCTCGGGCTATTTCCCGCTCGGCGGCGTCATCATTTCGGAACGGCTTCTGGGGGAACTGCGCCGCTCCAACCATCCCGACGCATTGTTCGGCCATGGGCTGACCTACACCAGCCATCCTGTCGGCTGCGCCGTGGCGCTGAAAAATCTCGATTTGCTGGAAGAAGGCGTGCTGGCGCATACGCGAGACGTCGCGCCTTATTTCCAGGCGCGGCTGAAGACATTGGAGGAATTGCCGCTGGTCGGCGAGGTGCGCGGCATGGGGCTAATGGGCTGCGTCGAATGCGTGGCCGACCGCGAAAGCAAGGACCCGCTGCAGCTCGACAAGGATGTCGGCAAGCGCATCGATGCCCATTGCCACGAGCTTGGCCTGCTGGTGCGGCCGCTGATCAATATGTGCGTGATGTCGCCGCCGCTGGTCATCACCCGCGAGCAGATCGACGACATGGTCGGCATCCTGCGCGAAGGCATTTCGCGGACCATGGATGATTTGAGGAAAGAGGGTGTTTGGCGGGGGTGACGTTTCTCCCTTCTCCCCGTTCTACGGGGAGAAGGTGGCGGCAGCCGGATGAGGGGCGGCGCTGACATTCGCTATTGGCCGTGTTTAAGAGCTTCATCCGTCTGAGGCGATAAACCTTACCGGCTGGCGCAGCGCCGGCTCACAAGAATTCAGTCAGACGATCATCTTCTGCGGTTTGCGGGCGAGCCAATCGCGAGGCGTTGGCGCCGCCCCTCATCCGCCCTTCGGGCACCTTCTCCCCGTGAAACGGGGAGAAGGAAGGGTGCTACCCCCTCGACCTCAGCGCGTCGTTCAAATTCCACATGTCCTTCTCCTCCGGCGCGGTCTCCAGGCCGAGCACCGGCAGCATCTTGCGCAGATGGTCGTGGTGGGTGCGCACGCCATATTCGAGGTCGGAGAGATAGAATCCGCCGAAGGCTTCGGACAGCATGGATTCGTTCGACCATACCGAAAGCTGCATGTCTTCCGACATGGTGTCGCGGTCGATGCGGAACGAAAGGTAGCGGGCAGCGGCCTGCTCGCGGCTTTCGTCGCGGTAGCGATAGATGGCGCCGCGCAGCAGGGTCTCCCCTGTCGACAGCGGGAACTCCTGATAGAACTGCACCGATTCCGGCATCACCGAGAGGACGGCGTTGGGGAAGATACCGTAATAGACCCAGGCCTTCTTCAGGTGTTCGGGCAGGTGTGTCGGCTCGGGCGCGATCTTGACGTAGTTCCTTACGCTCCAGCGGCGGCCGGCATGCGGGCTATAGGTGGCGAAGGACCGCGACACGCCATTGATGAAGGGCTCGTCGAAATAGGTCGCGCCATAGAGGTCCTGCAGGGCAGGATGCGCCATGGCGACGTGATAGCCTTCATTGTCGACGTCGCGCACCGACTTCCAGTTGACCGGGGTCTTCTTGGTCCAGATGCCCCAGGACGGCACCATGTCGGCGGCCTTGTAATGCGCGAATTCGGTCTCGATCGGCCTCATAAGCTCGGCGACCGAAGGCTGCGGCCCGCCATTGCGGAAGCGGATGAAGATAAAGCCCATCCAAATTTCCAGATCGAGCTGCATCAGGCCGAACTCGGCTTTGTCGAGATCGGGGAAGGAGCGCGGGCGCGCGGCGCCACGCAGCGTGCCGTCGAGATTGTAGACCCAGCCATGGAATGGGCACACCAGCGCGTTCTTGCAATTGCCCTGACTGTCGGCGACGACGCGGCTGCCGCGGTGACGGCATATATTGTTGAAGCCGCGCACGACGCCGTCCTTGCCGCGTACGATCAAGGCGCGTTCACCCACCACGTCCATGGTCAGGTAGTCGCCGGCATTCGGGATGTCGCTGATGTGTCCGGCGATCTGCCAATGGTTGCGGAAGACATGCTCCTTCTCGAGTTCGAGAAGGGCGTCGGAATGGTAACTCCAGCCCGGCAGGCCCCGCCGGTCCCAATCGTTGGGGATCGCCACGTCACGGAGGTGCGGGGTCATAGAAGTCTCTTCTATTTGTTGAATGCTCATTCAATAAAAGCATATTTTGCATTCAAATGCAATGGCTTGTGAAGATCGGTATGGTTTTGGTGCGGAATTTTCCTGTTATCCATCGCTGAATCCAGCGCCGCCGCCGACCTGAAAAACCCCGGAGAATCCGGGTGTTAGCCTGCGGTTTCAAAGCCGCTTCCTGGTTGCATGATGCCCGGAATGACTGATTTTGCCCGGTTCTGCCCGAAGTGCTGTTTCAAAACCGTTACAAGCCTGACTTTACGTCATCGTTCTGCTGTTACAAGCCGCGATTAGGTTCACTTTATTGAAAAAAGAAAATCAACGAAGGGAACTACGATGCATGCGAAAGTTCAGATCCTCAGCGGCGACCGTCGGCTCCAGGCTCCAGAGCGCGCTGACCGCCGCCCGAAACTGGCCCTGCGTCAGCGCGCCAGTGACCACCCGATGGCAATGTTCATGGCGCTGGCTGCTTGCGCCTTCGCCTGCCTGGCGTTCACGCCGGCGGCCGGCCCGGCCTTCGCTTCGCTCAATCCCCCAGCCAACATCGTCGAAGGCGCGCTGACCACCACAAGGACCGCGCGCCTGCCGATGTCGGCGGTCGACTTCGCATGCAAGGGGCAGGCTTGGGGCGCCGAGAGCGTGGATTGTCTGCGCGCCATCGCCGAGCAGTCCGGAACGCACAAGGCCCGCGCGATCCGCATGACCGCCAACGCCGCGCCTCTGACCAACACGCCGAACATCGTCTGAATTCCAGGCTTGATCCCGAAGCCGGCTTCCGGGCCGGGGTCATGCCGCAATCTCCCCGAGCGCTCCTCCAGCACTCCTTTCGGCTCCCGCCGCACCGTCGGTCGGGAGCCTCTTTTTAGCCTTTCAATGCCGCCTGCTCGGCGATGCTCGAAAGCACGCTCCGCACATCCAGCGTGCTGAATGGCTTTTCCAGGATCTGCGGCCGCTGCTGCGCCGGCAAGGCTTCGATTTCCGCCTTCGCGCCGATCAGGTCACCGGTGACCAGCACGAAGCGCCGCGCGAGGTCAGGCCGTTCGGCCAGCAATTCTCGATAAATGGCAATGCCGCTGATGCCAGGCATGCGCAGGTCCGAAAAGACGATGTCCGGTGGCATGTGGCCGCTCAAGGTGGCGGCGCCCGATTCCCAGATGGGCGCAACCCGCGACTTGATGCCCATCAACTCGAGAATGTCGGACAGCGAACCGGCGACGTCAGGCTCGTCATCGATGATCAGGGCATGACGCAGGCCGCTCGAGCGCGGCTGGGTTTCGCCGGCGGCGGCGATGCCCGCGGAGATGGCCGGCAACTGGACGACGAAACGCGCGCCTCTGGGCAGCACCTCCTCGAACCAGACATTGCCATTGTGCCGCTCGATGATCGATTTCGAGATCGACAGGCCGATGCCGGTGCCGACGCCGACCGGCTTGGTGGTGAAATAGGATTCGAAAATGCGGTCGCGGATTGCCTCGGGAATGCCTGGCCCGTTATCCTCGACCGAAAAGCCGGGATTGCCCCGGTCGCTGCGGAATGTGCGCACCTTGATCAGCCGATCGCCGGCAATGCCGGCCAAAGCGTGCTGGCTGTTGATCAGGAAATTGGCCGCCACCTGCGTCACGTGGTCGGCATCGGCCATGGCCAGCAGCGGACCCGGCGCGAAATCGGTGTCGATGATGATACCGCTGGAGCGGGCGCCATAGGCGGTTACCTCGAGGGCGGCGCGGATCACCTGGTTGAGATCGGTCTCGGCCTGCGCCGCGGGATGGAGCCGGACCATCGACAGGAAGCTCTTGACGATGCGGCCGCAGCGCTCGGCAGCGGCACGCACTTTCTCGGCGCGGATCTTGGTCTGCGGATCGGGCGCGAATTCATGCAGCAGCGTCGACTGGGCGACGACCACGGCCAGCGGGTTGTTGAGCTCGTGCGAGACACCCGCCAGCAGCGAGCCCATCGCCGCCATCTTTTCGTTCTGGTGCAGTTTTTCGCGCTGCCGGTTGATCTCTTCCTCGGCGCGCAGCTTGTCGCGCAGGTCGCGGATCGAGCCGAAGATCAGGCGGCGGTCGGCGACCCGCATCTCGGTGGCCGTCAGTTCGATCGGGAACACTTCCCCGGCGGCGTTCTGCGTCACCGTTTCCAGCCGCTGGCCGACCATCGGCGCGCCGCGGCCGGACATGTACTCGGCTCCCGAGGAATAGCCCTTGCGGTAGTAGATCGGCACGATGGTATCGAGCAGATCCTTGCCGAGGATGTCGCTGCGCAGGAAGCCGAACATCTTTTCCGCCGCGGGATTGAATTCGATGATCGAGCCGGTCTCGTCGATAACGACGATGGCATCGAGCGAGGCCTGCAGCATCGTGCGGCGAATGACCTCGCTGGCATGGGCGTCGGAGGGCGAGCGTTCGATGGCATCGCCAATGGCGAGCGCGATGATATGCAGCGTCGCTTCTTCCTCGTCGGTCCATTCGCGCTCCTCGACGCAATCATTGACCGCCAACGTGCCCCATAGATGGCCGTGCGCGAAGACGGATACCGACAGGAACGACTTGATGCCCTGCTTCTCGAAATCGCCTCTCAGGAAGCCTTCGAGATTGCGCGTATGGCCGGCAAAGACCTTGCCTTGCCGCTCATCCTCGGCCAGCCGCTCCAGCAGCGGATCGGAGTTGACGATCGACTGCATGATGACTGTCGGGGAGGCCAGTTCGCCGCCGAAATCGGAGTCGATCCAGTAGGCGGCGACCGACTGGGCGAACCCCTGACCGGGCAGTTCGCGCAAGCGGAACAGAATGCCGCGCTGGCAATCCATGGCGTGGCACAGCGTTGCCAGGATGCCGTCCATCTCGCGTTGCCAGTCGCCGGCCTCGCGCAATCGGCGCACGACACGCACAGCCGCCATCGCCGCGCCCTGCCGGTCTCCCTGTGTACCCGTGCCTGCTGGTTCAGCGGTCATCTTCAGCCGTCATTGCGCTGCCATGTCGAATCCGGTCCGGGCCAGGCGCCGGAAAGGAAGCCTCCTGCGCCGGCGTTCAATTGCCGTCGCGGGCCGGCAACGAGAAGATATAGCCTTCGCCGCGCACCGTGCGCAGGAATTTCGGGTTGGCCGGGTCTGTCTCGATCTTCTTCCTCAGCCGCATGATGCGGATGTCGACGGCGCGCGACGATTCCGGATCCTCGGTGAAGCCGATCGCTTCCGAGATCGCGGCGCGTGTCAGCAGCCGGTTGGCGCGGGTCAGGAAAACCTCCAGGACGTCGAACTCGCTCTTGGCCATGTCGATCACCGCGCCGTTGGCGCCAGTGACCAGCCTGCCGTCGAGATCGGCCTGGAAGGGGCCGAAAGCGACGGAGCGGCGCTCCGTCCTGGCTTTCCTGTCCCCCAGTTCCGTCGGCTGCGGAACACGGCGCAGCACGCTGCGGACCCTGGCCAGCACCTCGCGCAGCTCATATGGCTTGACGATATAGTCGTCGGCGCCGAGTTCCAGCCCGACGATGCGGTCGAGCGCGGTGCCTGCGGCGGTCGCGTAGATGATGCCGATCGGCATTTTCGAGCGCAGCCAGCGGCCGAGCGACAGCCCGTCTTCGCCCGGCATGGCGATGTCGAGGATGGCCAGATGGAACGCCTGCGTTTCGACCAGGCTGCGTGCCGCGGCCGCGGTTTCGGCGGTCGCAACGTCATAGCCGGCGGCGCCAAGATATTCGGCGACCGCGTCCCTCAGGTCAGGCTCGTCCTCGACGATGACAATTCTTGCCCGCACGACGCCTTCGCTCCCACTTTCAGTGGAAAGTAGATTGGGTATAAACATGATGTCCAGCACTCATATCCGGTTGCCAGGGAACGGTTGGAGAACATGGCCGCACGAGCCGTCATCGCGCTTGTTTCCGTCGCCGACGTGGTCGCGACCGAGCTTGCCGACCATCTTGAGCGGCGGGGCCATGATGTGCGTCAGGCGCGGCAGCCCTGGGAGGCGGAATCGCTGCTGGCGGGCAAGGGCATCGATGTCGTCGTCGTCGGTGACAGTCTCAGTCAGGCGGAAGGGCGGGATCTGCTCAGGCGCCATGGGGGTGAGGATGGGCCGGATTTCATCCTGATCTGCCGGCCGGCCGATCTCGTCGACAAGGTACTGGCGCTCGAACTTGGCGCCGCCGACGTCGTCGAAAGCCCGCTCAATGTGAGGGAACTCGCAGCCCGTGTCGGCGGCCTGCTTTCGCGACGCGGCAGGGGCACCCAGGAACTGATCGTGCTGGAGAATGCGACCGTCGATCTGCGATCGGCGATCGTCATGCACCGCTCCGGTGCCGAGGAACAGCTTTCGCCCGGTCAGGTGGCGCTGCTCAGGCTGTTCCTTGCGAGCCCCCGCAAGGTGCTGACGCGTGACGACATCATCGCCGCCGCACCGGCCGAGAATGCCGACGCCTTCGATCGTTCGATCGATTCGCGCATTGTGCGGCTGCGCCGCAAGCTCGACACCGAGACCATCACCACCATACGCGGTGCAGGCTACCGGTTCGATCCGCCACGGCAATTCGCCGACTGACGGCCGGGAACCCGGTCTGTCTTTCTGGCTGAGCATCGGATCTTCCATTTTCGCACCGATGCTCCGAGGTTCAGCGTACCATCCGAGGTTCAGCGTACCACAAGCAGCGATGGGCCGGATGGCATGTGCTTGCCCGTGGCGAACTCACCTGCGTGGGCACGCTCCTTGAGGAGCACGGTGGCAAGGGCGGCAAAGCCGAGCAGGCCCTGCGCATAAAGCAGTGCGGAAAGCACCGAGGCTGCGAATTTCGTTTTCATCGGACCAATTCCCCAGAAATGGATGTGTCGCGGGTCGCTTCAGGAAACTCCCGAAGTGCCCGCGCCGCCCACGGAGCCCCCCGTCGCGGCGCGGGCCTTCGGTCCTCTCGGCAGCAAGTTGCCGGAGGGGCCGCGCAATGCCAGCAGCCGAGAGCCAACCCGCCAGAGGGCCCAGAGCCGGACGATGCGCGGGCTGGAAACGATCCAGACCGTGGCGGAAAACAGGGCGGCATTCAGGGTCGAGATCCCGCTCGAGGCCATTGCCGCCAGCCGTGACATGGGGCCGCCGGCAACCGGGCCGGCGCCGCCGACTGTTGCCGACGCGATGCTGATTCCGAGAAGCCAGAACCGCGTGTTCGTTTTCATTCCCATGGCCATTGCCGTCTGCTTTCGTTGCGTCAACTTTGCTGGCGGCCTGTATCCGTATCATGCCGCCTGAAGCCGCGCTTTGTTGCAGATCGGTTTCGAAATCAGTGAAATTTCTTTCATATAAGGATAATACGCGCTTTCGTTTAGGAATTCAGGCGTATTGGCCGACCGCATATCATCGTGGCAGCCAGGTGATGGGCAGCTGCGCGCCCTTATTGGGAAACATTATCGAAACATTACCACGCGCATAACGAAATTAATCCGAAACAGTGCGCGACGATAAGTCCCGCGTCGAATTGGAGCCGGCTGGGACCGGCAGAGAGAGGGGAGTGTCATGCACACCGCCATTGCCGCCAAGTTGATCAATATCACCGCAGCCGTGCTCACGGGCACCGCGCTTCTGTTCGGTGCCAACAGTGCTCATGCCGCCAACAGTGCTCATGCCGCCAACAAGATCGTGGCGCGGGTGTCGCTTTCGCAGCAGGTCATGGAGGTCTCGGTCGATGGCCGGCCGACCTTCGCCTGGAAGGTTTCCACCGGCGACAGGGCGCATGTGACGCCGACCGGTTCGTTCAGGCCGACGCGGATGCATGAGATGTGGCATTCGAAGAAGTACGACAACGCACCCATGCCGCACTCGGTTTTCTTCAGCGGCGGCTACGCGGTGCACGCGACCTATGCCATCAAGCGTCTCGGGCAGCCGGCCTCGCATGGCTGCGTGCGCTTGCATCCCGTTGCCGCCGCTGATTTCTATCAGTTGGTCGAGACCTTCGGGCCGGCCAATACCAGTATAGTCATCGTCAAGTAGCAGGCTGGGAACGGTTGTCGATGCGCCGCCGTGCATCCGTCCAAGGCTCCCGCCGGAACGCTCTCCAGTGATAATGAGCTCAGCTCGACCCGGCGGTATCGAGCCCAGCCAAAAAAAGGCCGGAAAATCTCCAGCCTCTTTTTCAGTTGTTTGTTTGCGCAATCCCGATCGGAAAACCGTTACACACTTTTTCCTGGAATTGCTTCAGGTCGGCAATGCCGGCATCAGCTTGGGATCAGGCTTCTCGGCAAGCTGAGGCAGATCCTTGCTGGCGATGAAGGTGTAGAACATGGGCACGACGAAGAGCGTGAACATGGTGCCGACCAGGATGCCGGTGAAAATCACCAGGCCCATCGAGTAGCGGGCCGCGGCACCCGCGCCGCTGGAGACGATCAGCGGCACCACGCCGAGCGCCATCGCGGCCGTCGTCATCAGGATCGGCCGCAGGCGCACCTTGGCCGAGGCGATGATGGCGTCGCGCCGCCGCATGCCATGGATCTCACGCTGCTGGTTGGCGAATTCCACCAGCAGGATGCCGTGCTTGGTGATCAGGCCGATCAGTGTGATCAGACCGACCTGCGTGTAGATGTTGAGCGTGCCGAGGCCCAGATTGAGCGGCACGATCGCACCGAAGATCGACAGCGGCACCGCCATCATGATGATCAGCGGGTCGCGGAAGCTTTCGAACTGCGCCGCCAGCACCAGATAGATGACGATCACGGCCGCCGCGAAGGCGATCAGGATCGTGTTGCCCTGCTCCTTCTCCTGCCTGGACTGGCCGGAATAGTCGATGAAGAACGTATCGGGCAGGCTTTCACGGGCGATGTCCTCAAGCACCTTCAGGCCGTCGCCCGTGGTGACGCCGGGCAGCGGAAGCGCTGATATGGTTGACGAGTTCAGCTGGTTGAACTGTTCGATCGCCGCCGGCGCCGCATTGTTCGAAATCTTCACCACCGCCGACAGTGGCACCATCTCGCCGGTGACGCTGCGGACGAAATATTCGCCGAGCTTTTCGGGATTGTCGCGGAATTCCTGCGGCACCTGCGGGATGATGTCGTAGCTGTTGGAGTCGCGGTCGAACTGCGCCACTTCGGCGCCGCCGACCAGCAGCGTCAGCGTTCGGCCGATATCGGCGATCGGCAGATTGAGTGCCGCGGCGCGGTCACGATCGATGGTCACCGTCACCTGCGGCGCGTCATAGGCCATCGAGTTCTGCACGACGATGAAGCGGCCGGAGGCTTGCGCCTTGTTCTTGATTTGCTCGGCCGCCTCGTAGACTTCCGCTGAGCTGCCCGTCGAGCGCACCACCATGGCGATCGGCAAGCCGCCGCCGGAGCCGGGAAGCGTCGGCGGGGCGAAGACGAAGGCCTGGACACCGGCAACCTTGGCGATGCGGGCCGTGATATCGGCCTGCAATTGCTTCGAATTGCGCTTGCGATCCGCCCAGTCCTTGAAGGCGAAGCCGACGAAGGCGCTGTTGGTCGTGCCGCCGAAGGCGACGGCGGAGAACTGCGCCCGCGTTTCGGGAATGTCCTTCACCAGGCCCAGGATCTGGTTGACGTAGGTCTCGGTGTAGTCGGAGGTCGCATACCGCGGTCCCGTTACGAGCGAGAGCAGGAAGCCCTGATCCTCTTCCGGCGCCAGTTCCGTCGAGGTCTTGGTGAACATGAAGCCGGTCACGCCGACGAGCGCCAGCACGATGATCAGCGTCAGCGGGCGATAGTTCAGCGAACCGGTGACCGCACGCTCATAGACATGCTCGACCCGCGAGAAGGTGCCGTCGACGATGCGCTGGAAACGGCCGGCATTGCCGGGCTTCAACAGGCGCGCCGACATCATCGGGGTGATGGTGATGGCGATGACGCCCGACAGCACAACCGACCCGGCCAGCGTCACCGCGAATTCGCGGAACAGCGAGCCGGTCAGGCCGCCGGTAAAGGCCAGCGGTGCGAACACGGCAGCCAGTGTCATGGTCATGGCGACAATGGCGGTGGCGATTTCACGCATACCGTTGAAGGCCGCCTGCATCGGCGACATGTGGTCTTCTTCCATGTGGCGATGGATGTTCTCCACCACCACGATGGCGTCGTCGACGACAAGGCCGATCGCCAGCACCATGGCCAGCAGCGACAGAAGGTTGATCGAATAGCCCACCGCAAACAACAGGAAGCAGACGCCGATCAGCGACAGCGGGATGGTGATGATCGGCATCATCACCGAACGGAACGAGCCGAGGAAGAGCAGGATGACGAGCACGACGATGGCAACGGCCTCGGCGATGGTCTTGAACACCTCGTCGATCGAGGCGCTGATCTGACCGGTGGCGTCGTAGACGATCTCGATCGTCATGCCTTTCGGCAGCGTTTCCTGGATCTGCGGCACGAGCTTGGTGAGCGCGGCCGCCGTGGTCAACGGGTTCGCGGCAGGCGTCGGGAAGATGGCGAGAAAGGTGCCGGGCTTGCCGTTGAAGCTGACCCTAGTGTCGGTGTTTTCGGCGCCGAGTTCGACGCGCGCGACGTCGCGCAGCCGCACCACATTGCCGTCGGTCGAGCGCAGCGGCAATTCGGCGAACGCCTCCGGCGTCTGCAGCGTCGAGCGCACGGTGATCGAGGAGACGACATATTCGTTCTGGGTGTTGCCCGGCGCCGACAGGAAGTTGGAGTTGTTGATCGCCGTCAGAACTTCGGCGGCCGTCACGCCGCGCGCGGCAAGCCTGACCGGATCGATCCAGACGCGCATGGAATATTGCTGGGCGCCGAAAATCTGCACGTCGGCGACGCCTTCGACGGTCGACATGCGGGGCCTGATGACGCGTTCGATATACTCCGTCAGCTGCTCCTTGGTCATGTTCGGATTCTGCATCGAGATGTACATCATCGCGAACTGCTGGCCGGTGCCCTTGACGATGACGGGATCCTTGGATGCATCCGGCAAGGTGCCGCGCACGCCCTGGACCTTCGACAGCACCTCGGTCAAAGCCACATCCGGATTGGAGCCGAGCTTCATCTGCACCGTAACCGTGCTGGAAGACGGACGGCTCGACGAGGTGACGTAGTCGATGTTTTCGGTCGAGGCGACGGCGCGTGCGATCGGGGCGGAAATGAAGCCCTGGATCAGGTCGGCGCTGGCGCCCGGATAAGCGGTCGTGATGGTGATCGCGGTTTCGTCGACCTTCGGATACTGCCGGATCGACAGGTTGAAGATGCCCTGAAAGCCCAGGAGCAGGATCATGCAGGCAAGAACCGTCGAAAGGACGGGCCGGCGAATGAAAAGATCGGAAAGGCTCATTGCTGGTCGGCCTGCTTGTTTGCCGATTTGGTCGGGTCGACCGTGTTGTCGACGTTGACGGACATGCCGTTGAAGAGGCGGTTCTGGCCCGCGGTGACAACCTCGTCGCCGGCCTTCAGCCCTTCGACGATCTCGACCATGCCTTGATTGCGGCGGCCGGGCTTGACGAAGACCTGCGACAGCACCAGCGCGGGCTTGGCCGGGTCCGCGGCCGGCTTTTCGGGCTTCGCCGCGTCGGCCGCCTTGCTTGCATCGGCCGCCGGTTTCATCGCATCCGCCGGCTTGGCATCCGCCGCCTTGCTGTCCACCGGCTTGCTGTCCGCAGGCTTGTCGGTGGCGGCTGCCGCGGGCTTTTGCTCCGGCTTGGCAGGCTGCGTGGGTGCGGCTGCGGCGGGCTTCGCCGGCTGCACCACGAAGATGTAGTCGCCATAGAGGCTGGTGGTCAGTGCCGTCTGCGGCAGCACCAGCACGTTCTGCTCCTCGGGCAGTTCGACACGCACCCGCACGAACTGGCCCGGGGTCAGCTTGCCATCGGGATTGGCGACCTCCGCCCGAATGTTCACCAGCCGGCTGGACGGGTCGATCTTGGGATCGATGCCGCGAATGGCGCCCGCGAAGGGCATGTCTCCGCCGCCGCCGAGGCCCAGCCGAACCGTCTGGCCAATCTTGAGCAGCGGGAGCTGCTGTTCGGGGACAGAGAAATCGACCCGCATAGTATCGAGATCCTGCAGCGTCACCACAGCGGTGCCGGGCGCCAGATACTGGCCGATGTCAATCTTGGGAATGCCCGCCGTGCCGGCGAAAGGAGCGGTCAGCTGCTTCTGGTCGAGCACGGCCTGCAATCTGGTGACTTGCGAGGCGGATGCGCTTGCGGCCGCCCGCGCGGCGTCCAGCGTCGCGTCGGTGCCGACGCCGCGCCGCTGCAATTCGATGGCGCGCGTGAATGCAGCCTGGTCGGATACGGCCTGAGCTTTCTGTGCCTCGAGATCGGCGCGCTCGACGGCGTCGTCGAGCTGCAGCAGGACGGCGTTGTCCTCCACCTTCTGGTTGGCGTGGAAGAGGATTTCCTTGACGATGCCCGTGGTCTCAACCGTCAGGTCCACACCGCGCACGGCTCTCACCGTGCCGATCGCCTCGACGCCCGGCGTCCAGCTCGACGGCTTGGCGATGGTCGTCGATACGGTCGCCGCCGGCGGCTTCATCGTGGCGAAATACTGCTTGATGCCGTTGTCGCGCAGGAAGTTGAAGCCGACAATGCCACCGACCACGACCACGAGGACGAGCAGAACCAGGAAGACGATGACGATACGAAGTATGCGCTTGAACAAGAAAGACCCCTCAGTCGTAATCCGGCGCGAAGCACGGACATCGGGACACATATCGACTGCAGGTCCCGATTTCAAATAGCGGCGGTCTTACTGTACCGTCTGGACGGTCTTGTCAATTGGGCCTAAGCTTGCGATGGGAGGCGCCATGAGAGCCCGAAAAAAGAATTCGCGCGAGAAAATTCTCGCCGCGGCGGCTGACGTGGCACGGGAGTCCGGCCCCGGAAGCCTGTCGCTGGAAGCCGTCGCCAGCCGCGCCGGCGTATCGAAAGGCGGGCTGCTCTACAATTTCCCGACGAAGGCCAAACTGATGCAAGGGCTGGTCGAGGGCTATCTGCGCGAATTCGAGCAAGCGCTGGAGGCGGCCAACAGCAACGACAATGGCGAAAACCCGCTCGCCGTCTACATCAGGCTGTCGGCCAATGATTGCGAGGAAAAGCAGCCCTCGGCCTCCTGGATCTTTTCGGCGATCGCCGAGGATCCCGATTTCATGACGCCGATAAAGACATTCAAGCGGCAGCTCTTCGAACGGCTGAAGGGCGAGACGAACGACCTCAGATCGCTGCTGGTCTGCTATCTCGCCATCGAGGGGCTGCGCAGCATGAACCTCTTCGATTCCGATGTGCTGTCGAAAGACGAACGCGAGCTGCTGGTATCTTCGCTGCTGGAAATCGCCAAATAGATAGAGCCAAATAGGTAGAGCCAAATAGATAGAGCTTGAGCGCGGCGAAAACGGAGCGAGAAAGACGATCGCTGTCTAGAGCCGGATGATTTCAGGTCGAATCGACCCGAAATCTGAATCCGCCTCTAAATCAAAGAGGTAGAGCATGATGTCGTCCGAAAACCGTTTCATACTTTTCGGCATCATGCTCTAAGAGATCACTCCACGGCGCGTTCGATATCCCTGCGCAGGACAATCGCGGTCGTCAGGTCCTCGACGCCGCCGAGCGTGGCAATGAGGTCCCGCACCGTATTCAGCCTGTCGATCGACGGCACCTCGACCTCGACGACGAGATCGAGCTGGCCGCTCACCGATGACACCCGCCGCACTTCCGGATAGCGCGCCAGCTGGTCGAGAATGCCGATGGAGGGCGTGCGGATCAGCGTGACCAGCAGGAAGGCGCAGACCAGGCCTTTGTCCATCTGACCGATATCGGCCCGGTAACCCCTGATAACGCCGCTCTTCTCCAGCGACGCCACCCGCTCGCTCGTCGCGCTGCGTGACAGACCGATGCGCCCGGCAAGCGTCTTCAGCGGGATGCGGGCCTCCTTCGACAGGATGGCCAGAATGTCCCGATCCTTGGCGTCCAGTTCCCTCATCGTGCCACGCTCCCCTGGCTCCGTTAATGTGCCGGCCAATGCGGTCATTGTGCCGGCGCAACCGACGCTTTGCCGGATGCCCGATTTTTTGACCCATGCCAAGCTTTGACAAAGCAGATGCGGATTTCAGATGACCAACGTCTCTCACCCAGCACCTCAATTCTCGCCAGGCGAGGCGGTCGATCTCGCCACGCGGCACTTCGGTATTGCCGGCAGCGTCACGCCGCTCGATAGCGAGCGCGACCAGAATTTCAAGCTGGCTGCTCCCGACCGCTCGCTGTGGATCCTGAAAATCGTCAACGCCAGCGAGCCGCTGGCCGAGAGCGAATTCCAGACGGCATTGTTCGACCACCTCGAGCGCAACAGTCCGGATCTCGCCGTACCGCATCTCAGGAAGACGGCTGAGGGCGCCTCGCTCGCGCATGCCAGGGGCACCGGCGGCGAAGATCATGCCGTGCGCATGGTGTCATGGCTCGCCGGACAGCCGCTGGCAGAGAGCCAGACCACGCCGGCGCTGCTTGAAAGCCTCGGCGGTGCGCTTGGCCGGCTTGACCGCGCCCTGCAGGGCTTCATTCATCCCGGCGCGCTGCGCTCGTTCGACTGGGACATTCGCCAGGCCGGTCGCGCGCGGCAGCGCCTTGACCACATCGGTGATGACCGGGACCGCGCCTTGGTGGAGCGGTTCCTCGATCATTTCGACGCCGAGGTGGCGCCGCGCCTGCCGATATTGCGGGCACAGGTGATCCACAACGACGCCAATGACTGGAACGTGCTCGTCGATCCCGAAAAGCCCGAGCGTGTCGCCGGGCTGATCGATTTCGGCGACGCCTTGCACAGCGTGCTGATCGCCGAGGTCGCCGTCGCCTGCGCCTATGCCATCCTCGATGCCGAGGATCCGATTGGCGCGGCCGCACGGTTGGCCGCCGGTTTCCATGCCGAATATCCGCTGCGCGAAGAGGAACTCGACCTGCTCTTCGACCTCATCGCTATGCGTCTCGTCACCTCGGTGACGCTGTCGGCGGCGCGCAAGGAGCGGACCGCCGACAATCCTTATCTGTCGATCTCGGAAGCGCCGGCCTGGCGGCTGCTCAATCGTCTGGGCAAGATGAACCGGCGCTTCGCCACGGCGATCCTGCGCCATGCCTGCGGCTTCGAAGCCGCGCCCGGAGCCCGCGCCGTGACAGGTTGGATCGCGGCAAACCGTGCGCATCTTGCGCCAATCCTCGACCGCCATCCGGCGACGCTTGCCAAGGCGCTTGTGCCCTACGGCGATCCCCGAAATCCGATGACGGTGACATCGGCCGCGCAACAGCCCGACAAGGCGACAGCATGGTGGGATGCCTATTGCGCCGAACATGGCATTGCGCTCGGCATCGGTCCGTGGGGCGAGGCCCGCACGGTCTATACCAGCGACATCTTCGAGTCGCGTTTCGTGGAAGGCGCGCGGCGCGCCAACCATCTCGGCCTGGACCTTTTCATGCCGGCGGGCACAAGGCTTTACACGCCACTCGCCGCCACGGTCAGAAGCGTCGAGATCGAGGAGGATCCACTCGGCTATGGCTGCCTGGTGGCGCTGGAGCATGCGCCGCCGGGCTGCCCACCCTTCATCACCCTTTGGGGACACATGGCGCATGAGGCTGGACGGCGGCTGAAGGCCGGCGACCGCCTGGAAGCGGGCGCGCTTGTCGGCGAGATGGGCCTACCTGCGGAAAATGGCGGCTGGGTGCCGCATCTGCATTTCCAGATATCGACGGATACCAGTCTTGCCGCACGCGACATCCTTGGGGTGGGTGAAGAGCGCTATCTCGACGTGTGGAAGGAACTGTTTCCGGATGCCGCCGAACTCGCCGGCATTCCGCCCGAAACCTTCCGGCAGAGTGGCCGGTCACGCCCGGAGATCGTTGCCGCGCGCAAGGCGTCGCTGCTGCCCAATCTCTCCATCTCCTATTCCGAGCCGATCAAGTTCGTGCGCGGCGAAGGCGCCTGGCTGATCGACGATCGCGGCCGCGCCTATCTCGACTGCTTCAACAATGTCTGCCATCTCGGCCATGCCCATCCTGACGTGGTGGACGCGATCGCGAGGCAGGCGGCAAAGCTCAACACCAACACACGCTACCTGCACGACGCGATCGTCACCTATGCGGAGCGGCTGACGGCGACGCTGCCGGCCGGGCTGTCGGTGGCCTCCTTCGCCTGTTCGGGCAGCGAGGCCAACAGCCTGATGCTGCGCATGGCGCGTACCCATACCGGCCGCAGCGAGGCGATCGTGCTCGACTGGGCCTATCACGGCACGACGCAGGAATTGATCGACCTCAGCCCTTACAAATACAAGCGCAAGGGCGGCATGGGCCGCCCGGCGCATGTGTTCGAGGCGGCCATTCCAGACAGCTACCGTGCACCGGCCGAATGGCCTGATGACGAGCATGCGAAGCGTTTTGCCGAAAGCGTCGCCGAACAGATCGCCGACATGGCGAGGCAAGACCGCGCGCCCGGCCTATTCCTGGCGGAATCGATCCCCAGCGTTGCCGGCCAGGTGTTCCTACCCGATGGCTACCTCAAGGAAGTCTACGCGATGGTGCGCGCCGCTGGCGGCATCTGCGTCGCCGACGAGGTGCAGGTCGGCTTTGGCCGCGTCGGCAGCCATTGGTGGGCTTTCGAAACCCAGGGGGTAACGCCAGACATCGTCACCATGGGCAAGCCGATCGGCAACGGCCACCCGATGGCGGCCGTGGTGACCACCGCCGAGATCGCCGCCTCGTTCAACAACGGCATGGAGTATTTCAACACTTTCGGCGGCAATCCGGTGTCCTGCGCGGCAGGGCTCGCGGTGCTCGACGTCATCGAGCGCGATGGGCTGAGGCGCAATGCCTTAGAGATCGGTGACTATCTCATAACGCGCTTCAAGGCCTTGCAGGATCGTTACGAGATCATCGGCGACGTGCGCGGCCAGGGGCTCTTCCTCGGCATCGAATTGGTCGAGGACCGCAAGAGCAAGGCGCCGGCGACAGCGCTTGCCCGCCGCATCAATGACGGCGTTCGGGCACGCGGCGTGCTGATCGGCACCGAGGGACCGCATGACAATGTCCTGAAAATGCGCCCGCCGATGATCTTCGGCCGGGCCAATGCCGATCATCTTGTCGGCGTTCTCGACGAGACGCTGGCGGCGGTTCTGGCGCAAGAGGCTTAGGACAGACCAGCGCACCGCCTGGCGGTGCGTGAACTGACAGAACAACAGCGATTTTCACGAAGGTCCGGTGCTTCACGTGCCGGCAGCAGGAGAGGCTTTGCCTCGTCAAGGGAGGAACCATGAGACATGCATTGATCACCGCGCTCGCCCTCGTAGCGGCCACGCTGGCCGCTCCGGTGAAGGCGGACACATTCGACATCGTCAAGCAGAGGGGCTCGATCCTGTGCGGCGTCAGCCAGGGGGTGGCAGGCTTCTCAGCACCCGACGACCAGGGAAAATGGAGCGGCTTCGACATCGATTTCTGCCGCGCGGTTTCAGCCGCCGTTTTCGGCGACCCCGACAAGGTCAGCTACGTGCCGCTGTCGACCAAGGAGCGCTTCACGGCGCTGCAAGCCGGCACCGTCGATATCCTGTCGCGGCAGTCGACCTGGACCTTGTCGCGCGACACGGGCATGGGCATCCACTTCGTCGGCGCCGCCTATTATGACGGCCAGGGTTTCATGGTGCGCAAGGATCTCGGCGTGGACAGCGCGCTGAAGCTCTCTGGCGCAACGGTGTGTGCGGAACAAGGCACCACCACCGAGCAGAACGTCGCCGACTACTTCACCGCCAACAAGATGAAGTACGAGGCGGTCGTCATCGATTCCGCCGACAGCATCATCAAGGCGTTCGACAGCGGCCGCTGCGATGTCTACACCACGGACGCTTCGGCGCTTTATGCGCAGCGCCTGAAGCTGACCGATCCCGCGGCTTTCACGGTGCTGCCGCAGATCATCTCGAAGGAGCCGCTGGGTCCGGCCGTGCGCAAGGGCGACGACAAGTGGTTCGATGTCGTGCGCTGGACGCTGTTCTCGCTGATCGAGGCGGAAGAGGACGGCATCACGCAAGCCAATGCGGAAGCCTCGCTGAAGTCGCAAAACCCGACGATCCGCCGGTTCCTCGGTGTCGAGGGCGACAACGGCAAGCAGATCGGGCTCGAGCCGGCCTTCGCCTACAACATCGTCGCCAAGGTCGGCAATTATGGCGAGATCTTCGAACGCAACCTCGGCCAGTCGAGCCAGCTGAAGATCGCGCGCGGCATCAACGCGCTGTGGAATGCCGGCGGCCTGATGTATGCGCCGCCCGCGCGCTAAGGCCTGAAAGCCGAACGCCTGTTTGGTGCCGGGCCGGCAGCTGGCCTTGGGCTCCTTGCCCGGCCATTCCACTTCACGGAACGGAGCGGTGATCTGTGCCGTCGCGCATCATCGCCGCTCTTGTCCTTCGATCGATGTTCGAATCCGCGGTGCGTAAAAACGTTTTTATTATTCTTGAAAACGTTTTTACCCGATGTTACGGATGCTGACCTCTTGGGTTAGCAGCGGTCCATGGCAGCGAGCAAAAAATCTGAACACCGGGAACTTTCGCCGACGATCAAGACGTTGGCGGCCCATACGGGTTTTTCGATCGCCACCGTCTCGAAGGCTCTGCGCGGTTCCCCCGTGGTCGCCCAGCAGACCAGGGACGCCATCGTCGCCGCCGCGCGAAATCTGGGCTATCAGGCGAACATCCGAGGCATGGCGCTGAGGACCGGCAAGACCTATCGGGCGGCGGTGCTGATGCCGATAACGTCCGCTGCCGGCTATGAGTGGGACGGCGTTGAATACACACAGATCCTGAGCGGCATAAGCCAGGCGCTGGAAAACAGCGACTATCAGCTCTCCGTTCACGGTTTCCGGGATTTCGGCGACGCCTTCGACACAGCCCGTCGCATCGTCGACCAGAGCGCGGCCGACGGCCTGATCTTTTCCGGCGTGCAGGCCGACGATCCGCGTATCGACCTGCTGGTCGAAAGCGATTTTCCGTTCGTGTCGCTCGGCCGATGCCGCAAGCCGCTCACCTATGCCCATGTCGATGTCGACAATGAATGGGCGGCATTCACCGCCACGGCCCGGCTGATAGCGGGCGGACATCGGCGGATAGCGCTGATCAACGCGGATCGCCGTCTTTCCTATGCCCTGGACAGGATTGACGGCTTTTCGCGCGCCTTCGACGAGGCAGGGCTTGCCACATCGATGGACCTTGTGGCCGACGGCGATCTGTCCACCCGCTTCGGCCGTGACAGCGCGCTCAGACTTCTTGGCTTGCCCAGCCCGCCCACCGCCCTGGTGTGCATCAACGAATCCACCACCCTGGGCGTCCTGTCGGCGCTGGGCAGCCTCGACCGGCGCGTCGGGGTGGATGTCGACGTCATCGCCTATGACGATATCAACGTCAGCGCGTACTTCACCCCGCCGATCACGACATTCTACCAACCAATCGAACTCCTCGGCCGCAAGCTCGGGGAGTTTCTGCTGCGACGCATGGCGGGCGAGGATCCGGCAAAGCTCACCATGGTCTCGAGACCAGAGCTCATCGGCCGGCAGCCGGACAATCTCGGCGGGCGAAACCGCCGCTAATCATGACATGGGAGGAAAGAGCATGAAGAAGATTCTGATCGGACTTGCGCTGGCGCTATTGACGGCCGGCACTGCCGGCGCCGCCGACCTCGGAGGCAAGGTCCTGAAGGTGGGTTCCGACACCACCTCACCGCCGATGGAAAGCGTCGACGCGGCGAGCGGCCAGATCGTCGGTTTCGACGTCGATGTGATCAAGGCGGTCTGCGGCAAGATCAACTGCAAGGCTGAATTCGTCACCACCGGCTGGGATGGTATCTTCGCCGCTCTCGACCAGGGAAGTTTCGACCTGGTTGCCTCCGGCGTATCCATCACCGACGAACGCAAGAAGGCGATGGATTTCTCGGACCCCTACATCATCAACAGTCAGGCGGTCCTCATGCGCGTTGAAGACGAGGGCCTGTCGCTCGACGACTTCAAGGCGAAAGGCAAGAAGCTCTCGGCGCAAGCCAACACCACCGACTCACAGGTCGCCGAAAGCATTGTCGGCAAGGACAATGTGGTCGCGTATGACAGTTTCGCCGCCTCGGTCATAGCGCTGAAGAACAAGGACGTGGACGGCGTCGTGATCAACGGCGCCAATGCCACCGCGTATGAAAAGGAATTCGCGGGCGAACTGGTGGTGCCGATCAGGAATCTCCAATCCGATCCCCTGGGGCTGGTCTTCCGCAAGGGTGACGAGAATGTCGCCGCCTTCAACGAAGGGCTGAAGGCCATCAAGGCCGATGGCAGCCTCGACGCGCTGATCGCCAAATACTGGGGCGTGAAATAACCGCTTGAAAGACTTTGGCTCCGGTGCCGGGCACCGGAGCCGCCGTGAGGGAGGGACGGGACCGGATGCAGTTTCTGATGCGCCTGCGGCCCAGCAATCTGATCATCGTCGCGGCTTTGCCGTTCATCGTCTATCTCTTCGCTTCGTCGATTAACTATCAGCGCTCGCTTCGCGCCATCCTGGGCGTGGAGAACGGCTCGTCGGTCTTCGTGCCTGGCTTTCTGGCGCTGGCTGTCGCCTTTTTCGCCGGCCTTGCCGTGGTCGGGTTCTCGCGTGCTTCGTCCAGGTCACCGCGTCTCGCGATCGTCGCGGCCGGGGTCAACCTTGCCGCCGCGATGGTGCTTGCGACAACCGGCGTGGCCTATCCCTTCGTGGCATCGGTCGTGGCGAACGCCGTCGATCCGTTCACCTCCAATCTGGTGGTTCAGGGCCTTACGCCGCGGCGATTGACGGATGCCGCCGACCTCATGGTGCGCGGCCAGGCCGCACTCCTGTTGCGAGCCTATTTCGGCCTGACGATCGTGATCCTCGGTGCATTCTTCATCGCCGCCCGCAATGGCACAGGCAACGCGACGCACCGTTGTGCCCGCTTCGCACTTGCGGCGGTGAACGGCGCCGGGTTGGCCTTCATCCTGCTTTTCGCGCATATCGCGTTCGCGGCGGGTGTCGCCACGACGATCCGGGCGGCCGTCGCCGCCTATATGCTGGCGGCAATGATGGGGTTGCTCTGGGTCGGGCTCCTCAAGCTCAAATACAGCTGGCGGGCGGACCTGGCCTGCATCGCGGCAACCATCCTCATGATCTGCGCTGCCGCGTGGTTCCTGCTCCAGCCGCGCGACAGCTATGTGCTTGTGGGGTCTCTCGCCGGGAAGGTCGCGGTCACGGCCGGTACCCCGTCCGGGATACTTGGTCTCGTCCGCTACGGGCAATTTCCCGGAGGTCCCGACCGCGACGTGCCGCTGCGCACCTTTCGTGGCGCGACGGAAGCGCTCGATGCGATCGGCAAGGCTCCCGATATCAGCGCGGCATTTGTCCCCGCCGCAACGGCGCCGGGCGCATTGCCCGTGCTGTGGCAAGCGGAGGCGTTGAACGATCGCGACAAGGCGTTCGGCATTACGCTCGCGGTGCTGGCGATCGTGCTTGGGCTGCTGACCTTCGGCGGTCATATCCACCGCAGGCACCCGCTCTCCATCGGCTCGGAATTCATCGTCGACACGATCCGTGGCATCCCGATGCTGGTTATCGTTCTCTATGTCGGCCTGCCGCTCGCCGGCGCGCTCAAGGACGCGACGCAGGGCGTGGTCGATCCGCCGAACCTGGTGCGCGGCATTGCCGCCATGGCGCTGGCCTATTCGGCCTATCTCGCCGAAATATTTCGTTCCGGCATCAATGCAATCCCTGCGGGCCAGATCGAGGCAGCGCACAGTCTCGGCCTCAATGGCTGGCGTACCGCCCGGCTGGTTGTGTTGCCGCAAGCCTTCCGCATCATCATTCCGCCGCTCGGCAACGAACTGATCGCCATCCTCAAGGACACGTCCCTGCTCTCTATCCTGTCGATCCGTGACATCACGCAGCGTATGCGGGAATTCCAGTCGGCAAGTTTCCTGCCGTTCGCGCCCTACAACTCAGCCGCCATCTTCTACATTTTCCTGACGTTGGCGGCGGCAAGCCTCGTCAGCACCATCGAGAGAAAATATGACATCAAGCATCGATAACGCACGCCGGACCCTCGAAGCCCGCGCCGCCGGACTGGTCTTTCCGCAAGGCTTCGTGTTCGGCGCCGCGACCGCGGCCTATCAGATCGAGGGCGCGCATGACGCGGACGGCAAGGGCGAAAGCATCTGGGACCGGTTCTGCCGTGTTCCCGGCGTGATCGTGGATGGCTCGAGCGGTGATGTCGCCTGTAATCACTATCATCGCTGGAAGGAGGATATCGCTGTGCTCAAGGCGCTCGGCCTCGGCGCCTATCGCTTTTCCCTCGCCTGGACGAGGCTTCTTCCCGAAGGTCGAGGCGACGCCAACGCCAAGGGTATCGCCTTCTACGACCGGCTGGTCGACGATCTGCTTGAAGTCGGCATCGAGCCCTATGCAACGCTCTACCACTGGGACCTTCCGCAGGCGTTGCAAGACCGTGGCGGCTGGTACAGTCGCGAAACCGCCGCCGCCTTTGCCGATTATGCCGGGCTTGCCGCCCGCAGCTTCGGCGATCGCGTCAAGAAATGGACGACCCTCAACGAGCCCTGGACCTTCTGCTGGTCGGGACATGCAACCGGTGAGGATGCGCCGGGATTGCGCGATGGTGTGAAAGGCGGCGTGACCGCCAGTCATCACGCATTGCTGGGGCATGGCCTGGCTGTTCCAGTCATCCGGGCCGAAGTGGCGGATGCGTCAATCGGCATCGTCTTCGATCTCAACGTCGCGGAGGCCGCCACCGATGACCCGCGCGATGTGGCGGCGACGCGGCGCTTCGATGGCGCCCAGAACCGCTGGTTTCTCGATGCCGTCTTCAAGGGCACATACCCGCAAGACATGCTGGAGCTCTACGGCGATCTGCTGCCGCCGATCCATGCGCGGGATAATCAGATCATCGCCGCGCCGGTGGACTATCTGGGCATCAACATCTACCGTCGCTCGGTGATCGCGGCGGGTGACGAACTCGCGCCGCTAAGCTATCGACGGGTGCAACCGGAAGGCATCTATTCGGCGGTCGACTACGAGATATGGCCGCGCTGCATGTACGACATCCTGCGCTATGTGAACGACCGCTATGCGCCGCAGGCAATCTACATTTCCGAGAACGGCGTCGCCACGACGCCGGAACAGGTTGGCGACGACGGGCACGTCTGGGACGATCTGCGCGCGGCCTATTATGTCGATCATCTCGAGCAAGTGGCCAAGGCGGCGGTCGAGGGCGTGCCGGTGCGGGGTTATTTCGCCTGGACACTGACCGACAATTTCGAATGGGCCTATGGCTATACGACGCCCTTCGGCATCACCCATGTCGATTTCGCCACGCAGCAACGCCAGATCAAATATTCCGGCGAGGTCTACTCCATGATTGCCCGGCAGGAAACCGTGCAGGTTGCCAAGAGCGCCTGACTTGGCTGCGGAAGGGCGTGGCGGCACGGTCCTCATAACTGGCGCCGGGCGCGGGCTCGGCCACGAGCTGGCGGTGCAATACGCCCACCATGGCTGGCGTGTGATCGCTTGCGGGCGCACGCATCCGGCTCAAGGTTGCGCGGGTCGAATCGAGTTCCAGCCGCTCGACGTCGCCGATCCGGCTTCCATTTGCGACCTTGCCACGCGGCTCGCCGGCAGGCCCGTGGATGTGCTTGTCAACAACGCCGCCATCCGCAGCGAAATCCCTGGCCTGCACAGCTTTGCCCCGGATGAATTCCTGAAGGTCATGCGGACGAACACGCTCGGTCCGTTGTTGCTGGCGAGGGCGCTGCGCCCGAACCTGGTTGCGGGGCGCATGCGCGTCATCGCCAATATCGGCAGTCGGGCCGGCTCGATGGCTGAAGGGCTACTCGATGACTATGACGACGACTATGCCTACCGCTGCTCGAAGTCAGCGCTCAACATGGTCTGCGCTCAGTTGGCGCAGGATTTGCGCGTCGACGGGATAACGGTGTTGTCGCTCCATCCAGGTTGGGTAAAGACGGATATGGGAGGCGATCAGGCGGTTCTGGCGGTCGAGGACAGTGCGCGGGGCCTGCGCACCATCATCGATAGTGCGACGCCTGGAGACAGCGGCTCCTTCCAGACGTTCGACGGCGTCCCTATCGGGTGGTAGTCGAAAGCACCCGGTCTCCACGCTGGATGCCTCCGCCGGAGCCGATCGTGTCGACAACGCGGATATCGGGTGCGACGCCTCGACAAGCGCGCTATCGGGGCCAATGGCGATGGCGCCTCGCGGTCCGCGCTTGACGACGAAGGTCGCGCCTTCGCGCATGCTGGAGCGGATTTCTCGCGCGGCCTGCTCCGGGCTGGTCCGGCATAGGCGCAAAGCCGCCTCTTCGCGTCATACAGGGTTCATCGTGCGGACATAGCGTCTTTCCCAGGTCTTTGCTGCAATGCAAAAGGAGTGGGACATGGTGGACATAGTTTCTAGTGAAGCGGGCATCCCGAGGCCGGATCATCCGCTGGATCAATCGGGCGGCGCCAAGTGGTTCCTGCCTGCGTTCGGTGTGCTGGTGCTGGTCGGCATCATCTATGTCGGCTACGCGCTCAGCCAGGATCTGGCGGTGGCCAAGACCGTGCCGTGGATCCTGCTCGGCATCGCCCTGCTGATCGCGCTCGGCTTCGAATTCGTCAACGGTTTCCACGACACCGCCAATGCGGTGGCGACCGTCATCTACACGCGTTCCCTGCCGGCCGAATTCGCCGTGATGTGGTCAGGCGTTTTCAATTTCCTCGGAGTGCTAACCTCAAGCGGCGCGGTCGCCTTCGGCATCCTGTCGCTGCTCCCGGTCGAGCTGATCCTGCAGGTCGGCTCGTCCTCGGGCTTTGCCATGGTGTTCGCGCTGCTCGTCGCGGCGATCCTGTGGAATCTCGGCACATGGTTCCTCGGCCTGCCGGCCTCGAGCTCGCACACGATGGTCGGCTCGATCATCGGCGTCGGCCTCGCCAACCAGTTCATGGCGCCGGCCGGAAGTGCCACCAGTGGCGTCGACTGGGGGCAGGCGACCAATGTCGGCACCACCTTGCTGGTGTCGCCGATTATCGGCTTCTTCGCCGCCGCCATCCTGCTCTATGTGATGAAATTGCTGGTGCGCAACCCGGCTCTTTATGAAGCGCCGAAGGGCAATGCCCCGCCGCCCTGGTGGATCCGCGCCTTGCTGATCTTCACCTGCACCGGCGTCAGCTTCGCGCACGGCTCCAATGACGGACAGAAAGGCATGGGCCTGATCATGCTCATCCTGATCGGCGTCGTGCCGACCGCCTACGCGCTCAACCGCACGCCCGACATCAACTATCTCGAGGCCTACAAGTCGGCTTCCGTCAACGTCGAGACGGCGCTGGGCAAATATGTCAAGCCCGGCGTCACCGTTGCCGATGCCAATGCTGCAAAGGCTGCCGTGCAGGAAGCCGTGCGCAGCAAGACGTGGACCGATCAGACGACCATTGCTCTGCAGACCTATATTCACAACACCACCGCCGAGCTGCAGCCCTATGCTTCGGTCGAAAAGGTGCCGACCGATCTGGTCAGCAACGCGCGCAACGACATCTACCTGATCGGTGAAGCGCTGAAGCTGATCGACAAGAAGAAGCTGCTGCCGATGAAGGACGACGACCTGAAGGCAGTCACCGACTACCACAAGGCCGTCGACAATGCGACGAAGTTCATCCCGCTCTGGGTGAAGGTGGCTGTCGCGCTGGCTCTCGGACTCGGCACGATGGTCGGCTGGAAGCGCATCGTCGTCACCGTCGGCGAAAAGATCGGCAAGAGCCACCTGACCTACGGCCAGGGCGCGGCGGCCGAACTCGTTGCAATGGTGACCATCGGCATGGCCGACCGTCTCGGACTCCCGGTATCGACCACCCACGTTCTGTCGTCGGGCGTCGCCGGTACGATGGCGGCCAACGGCTCCGGCCTGCAGTGGTCCACGGTGCGCAACCTGCTGCTCGCCTGGGTGCTGACGCTGCCGTGCTCGATCGCGCTCGCCTTCGTGCTGTTCATCGTCTTCCGCCAGGTGTTCTGAGCGGAGCCGAAAGTTCTCGAACAAAGGCAGCGCCAGCGACCGGCGCTGCCTTTTCTTTGGGCGAGGGGCAAGTCTTCAAGAGAATATGCGCATTTACGTTGAAGGGGCTCATGCCTTGGAGATTGGCGCGAAACGCCCATCGCCTCGTCGTCCTGGAGCGAAGCGGTGCGGCGTAGTCCCCAGCATCGATGCCAGGACTTTCAAGGCGTGGCTACGGTGCAGAAATCTGCTCCGCCGCACTCTTGGAGCAAGGGAACGGCGTGAATCCCTGGGTCTTCGTTCCGCTACGCCCAAGGATAACGACACAAGGGAGGGCGCCGACAAATCTCGAACGCCGGCCCGCTCGATCGAGCGACTGGAATCTCGCCGACAATAGGTCTGATACCGGTGAAAAATCACCGCGCGGGTTTGGCTAGGTCGGGTCCTCGCGGTGCAGATCGTGGATGGCGACGCCCTCGACATTGGTCGGCAGGGTCAGCCACTGGCGATGGCGCAAGGTGCGCTGCGTGTCCTCCAGGCCCATCTCCCAGTGCTCGCGCATCGAGGTGCCGGAGAATTCATAGTCCTTGGCGTGTCCCTCGTAGCCCTTGTGCTGGTAGATCAGGTGGACGATGTTGACAACGCCGGCGTCGGAATAGTCGGCGATCAGCTCCTTCTCGCCGTCTTTCAGCAATTCGGGAGGCACGCGCTTCAGCGCCTCGAGCAGCTTCATCTTGAGCGCGTGGATGCGCTGGAAATTGTCGGTGTTCTGGCGCGTGCGGCTGGAATACATGATGTCCTTGTGGCGCGACAGCACGTCGGCCATGCCGCGCGGCAGGACGCCGCGGGCGCTGAACAGATCGACCTGGAATACCAGCGAGGAGCGGTCCTCTTCCTGGTCGAGCAGATATTGCAGCGGCGTGTTGGAGACGATGCCGCCGTCCCAGTAATACTCGCCCTCGATACGGACCGACGGGAAGGCGGGAGGCAGCGCGCCGCTGGCCATGATGTGCTCGGGTCCGATGCGCACCTTGTCGGTGTCGAAATAGACGAAATTGCCGGTCCGGACATTGACCGCGCCGACGCTTAGCCGCTTCCTGCCGTCATTCAGGACATCGAAGTCGATCAGGCTCTCCAGCGTATCCTTCAGTTCGGCGGTGTCGTAGAAGCTGGTGGCGCCCTCGGCGCCGGTATGCTCGAACCAGGGATTGGGATTGCGCGGCTTGAAGAAGCCGGGCTGGCCCATGGTCATCGTCATCCACGAGGAGGTGCGGTTGCGGATGTCGCGGTAGATGTCGCCCTCCGGCGTATACGACCAGATCTTGCGGCCCGAGATCGTCTGCCAGAACTGCTCCAGCCGCTTCAGCCGGCGGCTGGACTCATTGCCGGCGATGATCGCGGCGTTGATGGCGCCGATCGACACGCCGGACAGCCAGCTCGGCTCGCAGCCGGCCTCGGCCAGCGCCTGGTAGACGCCGGCCTGGTAGGCGCCGAGCGCACCGCCGCCCTGGAACACCAGAGCGATGCGGTCGTATTGCGCCGAGATCTCCTCGATGGTGGCGGCGGCTTCCTTGTTTCGGTTGCGTTCAAGCACGAATTTTCTCCGGCAGGGTTGTGCTGTTTGCGAGCTGGCTGTAACCGGCAAGATAGTCGTGGACCACCTCGCCCAACCCGAGCGTCAGATCGGCTTTGAAGTGGATGGCCGACACGATGTCGAGCACCGGCAGCTTCGCCACGTCGGCCATGACGTGGGGCCGCAGATCGAGCGCGGCCGGCGCCGTCCAGGCTTCTTTCAGCGTGATATCGGTGAGGTAATAGCGCACCAGCTCGCAAATGCGCGGCGTGCCGTCCACATGCGGGATGATCTTGATCAGGAAATTGGGCGCGGCGAGCGAGGCAAGCACGGAATCGTGGTCAGCCTCGCGGTGCTTGTAGCCCATCGTGCCGGTGGCGCACAGAACACTGCCATAGTGCAGCGTGCCGACGATCACCTCGCCCTCATGGACGATCTTGGGGTTGGCCAGCTTCTTTGGAAACCCCCACAGCTCGCGCCCGCCGGCGATCGGTGCGTCGTCGTCGAGATACATCGAATGGACGTAGCCGCCATGCTGGCCCTTGTACCGCACCGGGATGACCTGGCCGGTCTCGGTGTAATCGCCGAAGCCGGTCGAATCGGGCATGCGGATGAATTCGTACTTGACCAGCGGCTCGTCGATCTCCAGCGGCGCCGGCACGACGGCTTCGAGCGCCTCGCGCGTCGTGCGGTAGGTGATAATGATGTATTCGCGGTCGAAGAAACGGTAGGGGCCGGGGGGAAAAGACGGGTTGGTCAGCGGCATCGCATAGGCGCGCTTCAAGACATCGGCGATTTCCAAGCTGCACCCCCAAGGTTTTGTCAGGTGAAGTTTCGTCAGGCGAATTGCGTTCAGGAATGACCGCGCGAAGGCGCACCAATTATGTGACACGGCACCATGACAGTGCCGTGTCAGTCTGACGGCCGTGGTTCCGGACCGCGGGGAGCGTACCGGCGCTGTCGTCTGGCTGTAATCGCATCGACACATGGCTCTGTCATTGTCATGCTGCGACGCACAATTTATATCGTCCTATTCCCCTCCCACTTCGCGAGATCATCATGGGTTTCCTGTCCTCGAAGAATGCCCTCGTTACCGGTTCGACCAGCGGTATCGGCCTGGCCATCGCCCGTGCGTTCGCCGCCGAAGGCGCCAACGTCACCATCAACGGCCTTGGCGACGCCGCCGCGATCGAGCAGGAGCGCGCCGGCATCGAGAAGGATTTCGGCGTCAAGTCCCGCTACTCCGACGCCAATATGATGGACGGCGCGGCGGTGAGCGCAATGGTGCATGACGCCGAGGAGGCGTTCGGCAGCCTCGACATCCTGGTCAACAATGCCGGCATCCAGCATGTCGCGCCGATCGAGGAATTCCCCGATGACAAGTGGGAAGCCATCATCCGCATCAATCTGCTCGCTGCCTTCTATGCCATCAAGGCGGTGGTGCCCGGCATGAAGGCGCGCAAATGGGGCCGCATCATCAACACGGCTTCCGCGCACGCGCTAGTCGCCTCGCCATTCAAGTCGGCCTATGTGTCGGCCAAGCACGGCATATCGGGCTTGACCAAGACTGTGGCCCTGGAAGTCGCGCAGGACGGCATCACCGTCAACGCCATCGCACCTGGCTACGTCTGGACGCCGCTGGTCGAGAAGCAGATACCCGACACGATGAAGGCGCGCGGCATGACCGAGGAACAGGTCAAGCATGATGTGCTGCTCGCCGCGCAGCCGACCAAGGAATTCGTCACCGTGGAAGAACTTGCGGCGCTGACGCTGTTCCTGTGCTCGGATTCCGCCAAGCAGATCACCGGCACCACACTGCCGATGGATGGCGGCTGGACGGCGCAGTAGCGCCGTCTGGCTGGATCGCCAGCAATTCCCAATCGCCGCGGGATGATTGGAGTTGTTCGGCAGCGATGCGCCGTGACGAGTGACCGGCTAAAGAAGGGAGAGAGGAGAGGCTTTCCCTTCGAGCCGTCATCAATCCGTTACCTGGACCTCCTATTCGGGACCCGGAGAACGCCTGCCTGCGTGCGGCAATGCACAGCTGTGCAAAAAAGGGACGTCGGCATGAGCTTCGACCGATGACGGTGGATAAGACCTCGGACAAGCTTCGCTCGGTCAGCGCCCTGCACGTCGCGCGCCAGGCCGGTGTGTCGCGCTCTGCGGTGTCGCGCGCCTTTACGCCGGGCGCCAGCGTCGCCACGGAAACGCGCGAGAAGATCATGCGCGCGGCCGAGGAACTCGGCTATCAGGTCAACGATCTGGCGCGCGGCCTGCTCGCCAACCAGAGCCGGCTGGTCGGACTTGTGGTGACCAAACCGGAAGTCGGTTTTCGCGCCCATCTCGCCGCGGCGCTCACCAAGGCCCTGATTCATCGCGGCAATGTTCCTGTGATGATCAACACCGGCCAGACCGAACAGGAGCTGATATCGGCCCAGAAGACGCTGCTCGGCCATCGCGCCGAGGCGACCATCATCCTGTCCGGCTCGCCGCCATCATCCTTCTTCGAACTGGCGCGGCGCAACGGCCAGCCGCTTGTGGTGATCGGCCGTTCAGAACCGGAGGCCGATCACATCCAGACCGACGGCCGCGCGGCTGCGAAGCTGGCAGCGGCGCTGTTCGTCGCGCGCGGCATGACGAAGCTCGGCCTGGCGGGCTCGCTGTCGGGCACGCCCACCATCACCGAGCGCGAGGATGCGTTCCGCGCCGAGGCGGCGCGCCTGGGGGCCGAGGTCGTGATCGCGCGCGGCAGGGATACGGACTATGCCGGCGGACTGCAGGCAGGCAGGGCGCTGATCGACGGCCAGAGCCGGCCAGAGGCAATCTTCTGCGTCAACGACCTCATTGCCTTCGGCGTCATGGACCATGCCCGTCAGGTCGGGCTCGACATCCCCGGCGATCTCAGCGTGATCGGCTTCGACGATGTCCCCGAGGCTAGCTGGCTTGCTTATCGGCTGACCACCTTCCGTCAGGACCCGGAGACGATGGCTGCCGGGGCCGTCGCATTGCTCGACCTGCGCCAACGGAAACCGGATATGGCGCCCATTCGCGAGCGTCTGGCCGTGCCGCTGGTCGTGCGCGGCAGTTTTGTCCCGCATCATGCGGACACACTTACAGACAGTTCCTCCTGAAGTCCCCAGGTCGATGCCCATGAAGATCATCCAGCTCTCCGACCCGCATCTGATGGCGCCGGGCGGCTTACTCTACGGCTCCGATCCGCTTGCCAGACTGGACGCCTGCCTGGCGGATATCGGCGAAAACCATGCCGATGCCGATCTGGTGGTGATATCAGGCGACCTGACCAATGATGGCGAGCGCGCCGCCTATGCGGCGTTGCAGGAGAGGCTGGCGCAATTTTCTCCGCCCTGCCGGCTGATGCTCGGCAACCACGACGACCGCGGGGTTTTCCTTGAAATGTTCCCCCATGCCGCCGAGCAAGAGTTCGTGCAGAGCGTTTTCGACGGCAGCGAGGGTCGGCTGATCCTGCTTGATACGCTCGACAGAGGCCATGTCGAGGGCAGGCTGTGCGCGGCACGTCTCGGCTGGCTCGGCGAACGTCTGCAAGAGGCGCATGACCGGCCGGTCTTCCTGTTCATGCACCACCCGCCGTTCCGGATACACATGCCGGTGCTCGACGCGGTCAAGCTCGCCGACGCCGATACATTCCACGATCTCCTGGCGCGCCATGGCAATGTCCGCCACATCTTCGCCGGCCATGTCCACCGGCTGATCGCCGGTAGCTGGCGCGGCATACCGGTCAGCACTTTGCGCAGCACCAACCATCAGACCGCGCTCGATTTTTCCGACAGTTGGAGCCTGGGCCATGAGTCGCCCGCCTACGCGGTCATCTTCATCGACGCGGATGGGGTGATCGTGCACTTCCGAGAGTTGCCGATCGTCGGGTAACACGCGGGGCGTCGACAGCATCTCGACGATGATCCGCCCGGTTCGCGGAGCTGTTTGATATCTTTCTGCTTCCACAGTCTGTCGCATCGCACAGGACACGGCTTCTTCCGGCGGCTGTTCCGCGCCTGCCGGAGGCCTTCGAAGGGTTCACGAAGTGCGCTGATTTTGGACATTAGTCTTGACAGAAATACAGATGTTCAATACCCGTCAAGTGACTGAACGAGCCTGCAATGTGGGAGGAAGAGCGGTATGGCTTCGAATGTTTCGTTGACGGGCCTTGCCCGTGATCTCGAGGAACGCGGCAAATCGGGCAAGCCCATCCGCATCGGCCTGATCGGCTCCGGCGAAATGGGAACCGACATCGTTACCCGCGTCGCACACATGTCGGGCATCGAGATCGGCGCGATCTCGGAGCTCAACCTGCCCGCCGCCAGCAAGGCGGTGGACATCGCCTTCCAGGAAACCGGGCACGCGCGCGAAGTATCGAACGCTTCGGCGATGACGGCTGCCATGGAAGCCGGCAAAGTGGCGGTCACCAACGACGCCAGCCTGGTCATCAACAATGATCTGATCGACGTCGTCATCGACGCGACCGGTGTTCCCGCCGTCGGCGCCGAGATCGGCTTGCGCGCCATGGAGCACGGCAAGCATCTGGTGATGATGAATGTCGAGGCCGACGTCACCATCGGCGCGTATCTGAAGAGCGAGGCCGATCGGCTCGGCGTCACCTATTCGCTGGGCGCCGGCGACGAGCCGTCCTCCTGCATGGAACTGATCGAATTCGTCTCGGCCATGGGCCATCCGATCGTCGCCGCCGGCAAGGGCAAGAACAATCCGCTCAACATCGACGCCACGCCGCCCGACTATGAGGAAGAGGCCAGGCGCCGGCATATGAATGTGCGCATGCTGGTCGAATTCGTCGACGGTTCGAAGACGATGGTCGAGATGGCGGCGATCGCCAATGCCACCGGGCTGGTGCCGGACAAGGCCGGCATGCATGGCCCGGCGGCAACGCTCGGCGAACTGAACAAGGTGCTGGTGCCGCAGAAGGATGGCGGCGTGCTGTCCAGGGTCGGCGTCGTCGACTACTCGATCGGCAAGGGCGTCGCGCCCGGCGTCTTCGTCGTCGCCGACATGTCGCATCCCCGCATTTCGGAGCGCATGGAAGATCTGAAGATGGGCAAGGGCCCATACTTCACTTTTCATCGCCCCTATCATTTGACGTCGCTGGAAGTGCCGCTGACCTGCGCCCGCGTCGTGCTCTACGGCAAGGCCGACATGGTGCCGCTGGCAAAGCCGGTGGCCGAGGTCTGCGCGGTGGCCAAGAAGGACATGCAGCCGGGCGAAAAGCTCGATGCCATCGGCGAATATTGCTACCGCGCCTGGATCATGACGGCGCCGGAAGCGCACGCGGCGAGAGCCATTCCCTGCGGCCTGCTGCAGGGCGGTTCGGTAACGGCGCCGATCAAGAAGGGCGAGCTCATCACCTATGCCAACGCGGCCCCGGCCGCGGGTTCCAAGATCGCCGAACTGCGCGCCCGTCAGGACAAGCTCGTCTACGGAACCGTGGGAGCCTGATCATGGCCGGAGCCAGCAAAGCCGTCGCGGATAGCCCCGCCAACCTGCCGTTCGTCTATCGCCAGTACAGCGCCGAACAGCTCAAGCAGGTGCTCTACAAGATGTACCTTATCCGCCGCTTCGAAGAGGGCGCCGAGGAAAGCTACATGCGTGGCCTGATCCACGGCACCATGCACCTGTCGATCGGCCAGGAAGCCAGCGCCATGGGCATCTGCATGCCGCTCGGCGAGGATGACCAGATCACCTCGACGCATCGCGGCCATGGCCACTGCATCGCCAAGGGGGCCGAGGTGAAACGCATGTTCGCCGAGTTCTTCGGCAAGACCACCGGCTACTGCAAGGGGCGCGGCGGCTCGATGCACATCGCCGATGTCGCCAAGGGCAATCTTGGCGCCAACGGCATCGTCGGTGGCGGCATTCCCATCGCCGTCGGCGCGGCGCTCTCGTCCAAGATGATGAAGACCGGCAAGGTCGTCGTCTCCTTCTTCGGCGACGGCGCCAACAATGAGGGCGCCTTCCACGAGGCGCTGAACATGGCGGCGGTGTGGAAGCTGCCGGTCATTTTTGTCTGCGAAAACAATGGCTACGGCATGTCGACGTCTACGGCCCGCTCCACCGCGGTCAAGAACATCGCCGACCGCGCCGCCGCCTATTCGATGCCTGGCGTCATCGTCAACGGCAACATCTTCTCCGAAGTCGCCGAGGCATCGCACAAGGCCGTCAAGCGGGCGCGGGCGGGCGAGGGGCCGACGCTGATCGAATCCAAGACCTACCGCCATCGCGGCCACTCCAAGAGCGACCGCAACCGCTATCGCACCAAGGAGGAGATCGAGGACTGGATGTCGAACCGCGACCCGATCACGCTGTTCGAGAACGAGCTGCGCGAATTCGGCTTCATCGACGACAAGGGCATCGAGGCCATTCGCGAGGCGGTGGCGCGGGAAATCGCCGATGGCATCGAGTTCGCCAAGGTGAGCCCGTCGCCGGATGTGCGCGAGACCGGAAATTACGTGTATACGGAGCAGGCGTGATGGACGCGATGGTGCGTGAACTGAGCTACGCCCAGGCGATCCAGGAGGCCATGGCGATCGCCATGGACATGGACGAACGCGTCTTCCTGATGGGCGAGGACATCGGCGTCTATGGCGGCGCCTTCCAGGTGACGGGCGATCTTGTCGATCGTTTTGGCACCGAGCGGGTGATCGACACACCGATTTCGGAGCTGGGTGGCGCTGGCGTCGCGGTCGGTGCGGCGCTTACCGGCATGCGGCCGATCTTCGAGTTCCAGTTCTCCGATTTCGCCACGCTCGCCATGGAGCAGATCGTCAACCAGGCGGCCAAGATGCGTTTCATGCTGGGTGGTGAGGTTTCGGTGCCCGTGGTGATGCGCTTTCCCGCCGGCTCGGGTACGGGTGCCGCGGCACAGCACAGCCAGAGCCTCGAGGCGTGGCTCGGCCATGTGCCGGGCCTGAAGGTCATCCAGCCGGCGACACCCTATGATGCCAAGGGCATGCTTCTGGCGGCGGTCGCCGACCCCGATCCGGTGATGATCTTCGAGCACAAGCTGCTCTACAAGGCAAAGGGGCCGGTTCCCGAAGGCTATTATACGGTGCCGATCGGCAAGGCCGACATCCGACGCGAAGGCCGGGACCTGACCATCGTCGCCACCTCCATCATGGTGCAGAAGGCGCTCGACGCCGCCGTGACGCTGGAAGCTGAAGGCATTGACGTCGAAGTCGTCGACCTCAGGACCATCCGGCCGATGGACAAGCAGACGGTCATCGACAGCGTCAAGAAGACGTCGCGGCTGATGTGCGTCTACGAGGCGGTCAAGACGCTGGGCATCGGTGCCGAGGTCAGCGCCATGATCGCCGAAAGCGAGGCGTTCGACTATCTCGACGCGCCGATCGTGCGGCTGGGCGGCGCCGAGACGCCGATCCCCTACAATCCGGAACTGGAAAAGGCCACGGTGCCGCAGGTTCCCGACATCATCACCGCCGCGCGCGACCTCGTGAAAGGGGTTCGCTGAAAGATGCCGACCGAAGTCATTCTTCCCAAGGTCGACATGGACATGGCGACCGGACAGATCTCGCGTTGGTTCGCTACGGAAGGCCAGCAGGTCAAGAAGGGCGACGTGCTGTTCGAGATCGAGACTGACAAGGCGGCGATGGAGATCGACGCGCCGGCCAGCGGCATCCTGCGCGATGTCACCGGCAAGGAAGGCGTCGATATTCCTGTCGGCGCGCCCGTGGCCTGGATCTATGCCGATGGCGAGATTTATGCGGCGCCAGTCTCCCCCCTCGGGGGGGAGATGTCGACGAAGTCGCCAGAGGGGGGCGCTGTCCCGCCAGCCTCTCATTCTGTCGCGCCCCCCTCTGCCCTGTCGGGCATCTCCCCCACAGGGGGGGAGATCAGCCAATTGCCGTCCGTTGCGCGTGCAACGCCACTGGCTCGCCGCTTAGCCCGTGAGGCAGGCCTTGCGATTGCCGATGTGAGGGGCAGCGGTCCCCGGGGCCGCGTTGTACGCGCCGATGTCGAGGCCGCGGTCGCCACAAAGGGCTCGGCAGTCACTGCGCAACCGACCGCCGAGATCGCATTGCCGGTCGCGGCTGAAATCACGCCGGCCCCTGCGGCACCACCCAAGGCGATGTCGGACGACCAAGTGCTGAAGCTGTTCGAACCCGGCTCCTACGAACTCGTCCCGTACGACACTATGCGCAAGACCATCGCGCGGCGGCTGGTCGAGGCCAAGACCACCATCCCGCATTTCTACCTGACGCTCGATTGCGAACTCGACGCGCTCCTGGCGCTGCGCTCGCAGCTCAATGCGGCGGCGCCGACAAAGAAGACCGATAAGGGTGAAGCCCCGGCCTACAAGCTCTCGGTCAACGACATGGTGATCAAGGCCATGGCCATGGCGCTGAAGGCGGTGCCGGATGCCAATGCCTCCTGGACCGAGAGCGCCATGGTCAAGCACAGGCACGCCGATGTCGGCGTCGCCGTGTCGATCCCCGGCGGCCTGATCACGCCGATCATCCGCAGGGCCGATGAAAAGACGCTGTCGACCATCTCCAACGAGATGAAGGATCTGGCCAGCCGTGCCCGCAGCCGCAAGCTGAAGCCGGAAGAGTATCAGGGCGGCACCACGGCGGTGTCGAACCTCGGCATGTTCGGCATCAAGGACTTCGCCGCGGTGATCAATCCGCCGCATGCGACGATCCTGGCGGTGGGCGCCGGCGAGGAGCGGGCGGTGGTCAGGAATGGCGAGATCAAAATCGCCACGGTGATGTCGGTGACGCTGTCGACCGACCACCGAGCAGTCGATGGAGCGCTGGGTGCGGAACTGCTCGTCGCCTTCAAGCGGCTGATCGAGAACCCGATGGGCATGCTGGTCTAGGATCTCCCCGCCGATGCGTGGCGAGGTAGGCGGCGGTACCTGCAAGGTGCGGGGGATGGGGCTGGTGGCGCGTCGCCGGCCAAGTGACGTCCCTTGCAGCGGATCGTCGAGCCGCGCCCGTTTCGGGGTGCGCGGCCCTGCGTGTGCCGATCAGGATCACCAAGCTGTCAGCGGTTAAATTAAACCAATCCGATGCCTATGCTTGAAGCCGCCGCTATTTCATTCCACATCGGTCAGCATGAAGGACGAGACACGAGAGTGGCGTCGGAATTTGCTATGGGGCTTGTCCGCATCGCTGGTCCTGCATGCGCTTATCGCAGCGCTCCTGGTCTACAGCCTGCCGAGGCCTCCCCAACAGCCGCAGCAGGAGCAACCGGTAAACATCGCGATCGTCCCTCCGCCCGATCAACCCAAACCGAAACCTGCCCCTGCGCCGCCGCCAAAGGAAAAGCCGCCGGAACCGAAGGTTGAAAAGCCGCCCGAGCAGAAGGTTGAAAAGCCGCCTCCGCCGGAACAGCAGCCGCGCAAGCCCTCGCCAATCGAGGTGCTGAAACCTGTTTTTCAGTTCGGCGCCAAGGACACCGGCCCCAGGAAATCCCTGGACGGGGCCAGCGCTCAGGACAACTCGCCGTCGCCGGCCGAGGATTCGAAGCCGCCTGTCGCGCCGAAGGATGCAGAGAACAAATCCGCCGCGCCGGCAGCCCCCGAAGAGCGGGCAACCAAGGCCAGCGAGACGCCGATAACCGCGCCGAAGGATGCTGAGCCCGCACAGGAGAAGCAGGCAACTTCAATCCAGGACCCAGCTAAACAGCAGGCAGACAAGCAAGAGACGGAAGCACACGATGCCGGCAAGCAGGCAGCGACGGCACCAACGCCGTTGGCTGCCGCTGGCGGCGACGGCGAGATCGAGCTTCCCACATCGGCGGAAGCGCCTACGCCCAAGCCCGCAGACGCGCCGAAGTCCAATCCGGCAAAGGTTTCGAAGTCCCGAAGCGGGAGCGCCGGGAGGTCAAGTTCCAAGGACCCAGCCGTTGCCGCATCGCCGAGTTACTCGGGTCTTCCGGGTGTTCGCAGGCTCTATTCGCAGGGCGCGACCGGTGATGCGCTGGCCACGACCTCGATGAACGGCATGACTCGCGGCCAGCGTGCTGCCAGGCTTTGCGCCAGCGCGTTGGACCAGCAATTGGTGGACGCCTCTTATTTTCCCGACTTGATCCCAAGCGTTCCGCTGAAGGCCGGCAATATTCTCGACGCCCCGGATGTCGCTTTCCGCACAACTACCAAATGGTACCATCTGAGCTTCCGGTGCGAGGTCGACCCCGATGCGACGAGGGTTTTGTCCTTCACCTTCCGTGTCGGGCCTACGATCCCGCCCGAAGAATGGACCCGCCTTGGACTGCCTAACCGGTAACGGATCAGGCCGGCACACCGAGCCCGGATAGTTGCCGGCTAACTTCCTGCCAGTCGGCGCAGACGAAGTCGGCTCCGGCCGCTTTCAGTCGCGCGCCGTGCTCGGCATAGGTGTGGCCGCCACCGGTGTAGCCGATCGCCGTCATGCCGGCGGCGACCGCGCCCTGGATGCCGAAGGGCGAATCCTCGATGACGATGCATTCGGCCGGGTTGGCGCCCATTTTTGCTGCGGCGAACAAGAAGATGTCCGGCGCAGGCTTGCCGTTCTTGACCATCGAGGAACTGTAGATCGCATCGCCGAAGAAGCGGGCCAGTCCGGTCACCGCCAGGCTGTGGTTTATGCGCTCGACCGAAGACGACGATGCCACGCAGCGATCGCCGGTGAGCGCCGTGAGAAAGGCGGAAATTCCGGGCGTTGGTTTCAACTCCTCGGAAAACAGGACCTTGGTTTCCGCCCAGATGTCGCCGTCAGCCGCCGCCGGAAATTGATGGCCGGTCAATTCCTTGATCCTGACGATGATGTCCGACTGCTTCATGCCGATGCACTGGGCGATGATGCCGCCATGGACACCGGGCATGCCGTGCTTTTCATAGACCCGCTTATAAGCTCGGGCCGCCAGCGGCTCGCTATCGACGAGAACGCCGTCGCAATCGAAAATGATAGGCCTTGGTCGCGCCACGCGCTTGTCTCCTCAAGTCAGATTCGCACATCGCTATCGGCAAAAAGTCAAATGTTCAATAGCGCGGTGGTTTGAGGCGTTTGAGAACGAAACCGGAGGGCGGTCAAAGCTGGCGCAACGCATCGCTGGCGCGGGAGGAGCCGAGCGCCCGTTGCATGGCTTGCCGTGACTGTGCGCGGTCCGGCGTGATCCAGTTCGGCTCGGCGCCGAGGAAGCGGTCGAGGAAAGCCACCGCATAGGCCGGCATCTCGGTCACGTTCTCGCGATAGGACCACCAGGTGCGCAGATCGTCGGCGCATTTGTCGATGCTGGGTGCTGAGCCGAACTCCTGCTCGTAGATGGCTGAAATCGCAGAGACGCAATAGTTGGTGTAGAGGAAGCCCTCCGGCCAGAAGCGGATGATCTCCAGCGTGCTGGCATTCTGCTCTGTTTCGGTCAGTTCCGCGAGGCCGGAGATTTCCCTGGCCGGCGCCTGCTTTATCAGTTCGCGCAACACGAGGCCGGCGGCAAAGACGATAAAGTCGGCGCGGTCGACTTCGGCGAAGCGCTTTTGCGCTTCCATGATCTCGACCCAGTCGAGAAAGGACCGGGTAAGCTTCGCCTCGTCGATCTCGAAACGCACGCCGAACGTGTCCGAAACCACCTTGGCGCTGCCGCGGAAGGTGGCGCGGAACCAGCGCAACTGCCGCAACCTGTGGCGCAGGTCGGGCATAAGGGCCAGTTCGTCCCTGAAGGGTAGTTCCATTGCATGCATCCCGTTTGGTTACAGGCTAGCACAGCCGTGCCACCGCCGAAATCGGTCGCCGGCCCTGTGGATGAGCTGATGCGGTCAATATCATACATATTGACATCCGCGGAAACAAATGTTCTCACTTTGCTGTTGTCGCGCAACGGTCCAAGGTGCGCTTCGACAAAGGCTTCGGGAGGAGAACCGAATGGCGATTTGGCAGTGGGGACTGCTTCTGCTGGTTGTTGTGTGGGCGCTGCAGTCGCTCGGCGTCTGGCTGCAGATGCGGCACTATTCGGATGTCTTCCGCGGCGTCACCGACCAGTACAAGGATGGCTTCGTCGGCGCCGGCAATTTTCGCGGCCGGTTGGCCAAGGGCACTATCGCGCTCGTCGTGGTGACGCCCGACCTGATGGTGCGCCGCATGATGGTGATGAGCGGGCGATCCGTCTTCACCAAATTCAAGCGACATGAAGAATTCGAGGGTGCTCCCCTCGATCGACTCCGGTCCAACCCTGCGATCATGGGGGAGGGGGAACCCGGTGTGGCCGAGGCCGTGAAGCGGGCGATCGAACAGATCGACAAAGCACGGTCAGAGCCGGGGAAGAAGCCGGGCCTGTCCGGCTTGAACGTAGCAAGGGCTTAGTAGCGCCGCGCACCGACTGGGCTCAACCGGCGGGCGGCATAAGGAGGAGAAATGTCTGTATTTTCGTTGTTGGCGCAGCATGCCGACATGGCCGTTCATAACCTGCATGTCGCAGGGGCCATGGTCTCGGATGCTGCTTTGCATGGCAAGCTCGCCGTCGAGCATGCTTCCGACCATCTCGTAGTTCTGGCGCAGGCGCAGACCGACAGCGCGCCGGTCACCGCCGATCAGCTGAAGGAACAGCTGAAAAACGTGCAGCAGGAGGAGCAGCTTGGCTGGCTGACTGCCATCGGCAAGTACTTCATCGGCATCTTCCAGAAGGGCGGCGAGGTTTTCGCCGGCTTCGTCACCGGCATCATCCCGACACTTGTCGTGCTGATGACGGCCTTCTACGCCGTCACCGAACTGGTCGGCGAAGAGCGTGTCCACGGTCTGGCGCGTGGTGCTGGCCGCATCGCGCTGACCCGCTATACCGTGCTGCCGCTGCTGGCGGTGTTCTTCCTCACCAATCCGATGGCCTACACCTTCGGCTCGTTCCTGGAAGAAAAGCACAAGCCCGCCTTCTACGACGCTGCCGTATCCTACGTGCATCCGCCGCTCGGCCTTTTCCCGCACATCAACCCTGGCGAATATTTCGTCTGGGGCGGCATGCTCGTGGCCTTGCTCGACCTTGAGAAGCGGGGCGTCGTCGTCGCCGGCTACCACGTCAAGGTGGCGATCTGGTACGCCATCGTCGGCCTCGTCGTCATCCTGCTCAAGGGCATGCTGACCGAGCGCATCACCGCCATCATGGCACGCCGCCAGGGCGTCGAGCTGTAAGGGCGGGGAGGACATCATGGCCAAGACATACAAAGCCGTAAAGATCTCCCGGGGCTCCACAGGTTGGGGCGGTCCGCTCGTCATCGAGCCGACCGAGCAGCGCAACAAGGTCGTCTCCGTCACCGGCGGCGGCATTCACCCGGTGGCGCAGCTCATCGCCGATATGACCGGCGCAGAGGCCGTCGACGGCTTCAAGGCACCACCGATCGAAGGCGAGATGGCTGTCGTCGTCGTCGACTGCGGCGGCACCGCCAGATGCGGCGTTTATCCGCGCAAGCGCATCCCGACCGTCAATCTGACGCCGGTCGGACAGGCTGGGCCGCTCGCCCAGTTCATCACGGAGGATATCTACGTTTCGGGCGTGAAGCCGGCTAACGTCGCAATGGCGGACGGGTCCGAGGCGGTCACCACTGCGGGGGGAGCAGCATCGATGAGTTCAAGCAACAACACTGCGGCCGCCGCGCCGCTGCCGAGCGAAGGCGGGCTGATCGGCTTCATCAGTACGATCGGCCGCGCCATGGGCCGTGTGGTCGGCATCTTCTTCAACGCCGGCCGCCGCACGATCGACCAGGTGGTGCGCAACGTGCTGCCGTTCATGGCCTTCGTGACCATGCTCATCGGCCTGATCCTCTACACCGGCATCGGCGACGTGCTGGCGCAGCCGATGGGTCCGCTGGCCAACAACATCGTCGGCCTGCTGGTCATATCGGCCATCTGCGGCCTGCCGTTCCTGTCGCCCATCCTCGGGCCAGGCGCTGTCATCGCGCAGGTCATCGGTGTTGCCATCATCGGCCCGCAGATCGCCAACGGCACGATTTCGCCGGCAATGGCCCTGCCGGCGCTGTTTGCCTACAATACCCAGGTGGGCTGCGACTTCGTGCCCGTCGGCCTGGCGCTCGGTGAAGCCAAGCCGAAGACGATCGAAATCGGCGTGCCGGCGGTGCTCATCAGCCGCCAGATCATGGGCCCGGTCTCGGTGCTGATTGCCTGGGTCGTCAGCCTGATCGTGTTTTAAAAGAGAGTAAGGAAATGAGGTTCGCCACATGACGGTTCTGTTGAGAACACGGGTCACTTCCATCGGGCCCGAAGTGGCGGACCTTGCCGAAGGGGGCGTGGTCATCCTGTTCGCGGATGGCTCGCCGCCGGAGCTTGCCGAAGTCTCCGTTCTGCACAAGACGGAGCAGGAACCAAGTGACGGGGCGCCTCCCAAGGGCGCTTCGATCACGGTCGGTCCGGTTTCAGCCGTTATAACAGCGGTTGGCTCCAGCGCCTGGAGCAAGGTGCTCGAAATGGGCCACGTCGTCATCTCGTTCAATGGCGCCACCGAGGCCGAGAGGCCGGGCGAGATCTGCGCATCGCAGGTCGATGCCCAAGCGCTCGTGGCCGCCCTGAAGACGGACGCGATCATCACCATCGCCGCCTGAAAGCACGCGCGCCGCGACCTGCCTGGTCACGGGGCCAGAGCAATTCCGGGAAAGTGTGAAAAGGTTTTCCGTCCGGAATCGCGTCAAAACAAAGAGTTAGAGCAGTTCGCCGTTCCCCTGAAACGCCGAAACTGCTCTAGAAAAAGCAGAGTATTTGCCATGGAACGCTCGACCATCGTCAGAGTGCATGAAGGTTTGCACGCCCGTCCCGCCACGCGGTTCGTCAAGCTCGCCAAGGGTTTCGAATCCGATGTCGAGCTGGTCAAGGACGGCAAGGCGGTCAGCGCCAAGAGTTCGGTCAAGCTGATGCTGCTGGCGGTCAAGGAAAATCAGGAAGTCACCGTGCGGGCGAATGGCGCCGACGCTATCGAAGCCATCGAAGCGCTGATCGGCTACCTCGAAAACCCCAAGGCGGGTCTTGACGATGAAGCGGAAACGCAGAGCCCGGCGAATGATGCCGGGCAGGAAGCGGCACCCGCGCCAGCGCCCCAATCGGCAACTTCCGCACCTGGCCAGACAAATGGCCTGCGCGGTGTCGCGGCAAGCGAGGGCGTCGCGATCGGCCCGGCCTTCGCGCATTTCCCGCCGGAGATCGCCGGGCAGGGCCGCATGCTGCTGGCCGACGAGATCGCCGCTGAGATCGACAGGTTCCGCGCCGCCGTCGCCGCCGTCCAGGCGCGTATGGACCGGGCCCTGGCGCAGGACAGCCTGTCGGCCGGCGACCGAGGCATCGTCGCGGCGCTTCGCGATATCGCCGCCGACGATAGCCTGACCGACGAGGCCGAGAAGGCGATCAAGGGCGGTAATGATGCGGTCTCGGCCGTTATCACCGCCGCGTCCACCATCGCTGCCGATTTCAGCGCCGTCGATGATCACTATCTCAATGCGCGGGCGGACGACGTCCATGCGGTCGGACGGCAGATCTGCCTGGTGCTGCTCGGGCAGGACGATGTCAGCCTCGAAAACATCCCTGAGGGCGCCATTCTCATCGCCGACGACATCGGCGCCTGGGACCTGGCGCGCGCTCCCTTGAAACGCATCGGCGGCGTGGTGTGCGGCCACGGCGGCGCCACCTCGCATATCGCCATCATCGCCCGCTCACACGGCATCCCCGCGGTGCTGGGCCTCGGCGACCAGGTCAATGCCTTGCGTTCGGCACATGAAGTGGCGCTCGACGGCAACACCGGGCATGTGATCATCGATCCCGACGCGGCGACGCGCGCCGACTTCGCCGGCCGCGTCGAAGCGGCTGCAAAGGAGCGTGCCGGCCTGACCGCCTTCAAGACGGTGACGCCGAAACGCGCCGATGGAAGGGTTATCGAGGTCGCGGCCAATATCGGCTCGCTCGAGGAAATCGAGGCGGCCCAGGAGGCCGGCGCCATGGGTGTCGGCCTTTTCCGCACCGAGCTTCTGTTCATGCGCCATATGCACCTTCCCTCGGAAGATATGCAGGCCGAGACTTATGCGGCGCTGGCCAAGGCCTTCGCGCCCTATCCGGTCATCGTGCGAACGCTCGACATCGGCGGTGACAAGCCGATCGCCGGCATCGAGTTTCCCGACGAGGAGAACCCCTTCCTCGGCTGGCGCGGCATCCGCATGTGCCTCGACCGGCCCGATATCTTCAAGCGCCAGCTCAGGGCGCTGCTGCGGGCAGCCGTGCATGGCAACGTCAAGGTGATGCTGCCGATGGTCGCCGACATTGACGAGGTGAGGCGGACAAGGGTGCTGATCGATGAATGCGCCGCCGAACTGAAGGCGGAAGGCGTGCCATATGCGACGTTCGATCTCGGCGTGATGATCGAGACCCCGGCGGCGGTGCTGATCGCGCCGGCGCTGGCCAAGGAGGTGGCTTTCTTCTCGATCGGCACCAATGACCTGACCCAATACATCATGGCCGCCGACCGGCTCAATCCGACAGTGGCGAAGCTCAACGACGTCACCAATCCGGCCGTCATGTCGGCGATCGAGCTGACGGCAAAAGCCGGTATTTCGGCAGGCATCATGGTGGGCATGTGCGGCGAGGCGGCGGGCCGGCCGGATCTGATCCCGGCCTTCATCAAGATGGGCCTGACCGAGCTTTCGATGAGCCCGGCCTCGATCCAGCGCGCCAAGAAAACGATCACGGCCATGGTGGCCGGGGAATAGAGTTCCGGAACCGCTGCTGGAGCTTACGGCAAGTGGGCAAGCAAGGTGGCGAAGACAGGTGTCAGTTCCTCGACCGGGCTTGCCTTGGCGCAGGCCTGGACGATCCGGTCGTGACGGATATCGGCGGCCAGGATCGCGATCTCAAGCATGTCCGGCTCCGGCGCGCCGTCGCGGCCGGTTGTCGCCAGGCCGCAGGCCAGAACGACCGGCGCCAGGCAGCTGATCTCGAGTGCCCGGCCGCCGACCGCAGCCGTTTCCGGCGCGGCTTCGCCAAAGTGGACCGGATGCTGGTTGAGCAACGCGACCAGCAGCGCAGCGCAGGTCGATGCAATTGCTTGCAGTCCCGCACCCGCGGCGGCCAGGGCGGTCAACAGATCGCCATGGCGTTTGCGCATGGCGGCGTGGGCAGCGGCAAAATCGGCTTCATGGATGCGGGCATGGTCTATTTTCAACCCGGCGAGCACCGCCTTGGTCAGATAGTACATATCGCGCCGGAACATGCGCTCGGCGCCCAGCTGCCGCTCTTCGTTTCCGGCCGGGAAATAGGTGCCAAGGCCCTTTACGGTCGTGCCGTCCACATTGATCGGACGCTCATGCGGGACAAAGGACTCGGCGATCGACAGCGCTTCGTCGAAGGCGCTCGCGGCATGGCTGAGCAGGCCTTCGATGCCCTTGCCCGGAAACGGCGGCAAATGGCTGGTGGCTTCGCGCAGGATGCTGGCGTCGCCGCTGCCGTCATGACGGCTCTGGCGGATGATGTCGCGGATTTCCCGCAGCCGGTCCTTCAAGTTGACGCGGACGTCTTCGGAGATCTGGCGCAACATCGCGGTTTGCCTCGAAAGTGCAGTGGAGGGCCGCCAGCAAGGGCCGGCCACACACTCTACATCGTTCCTATCGATTGGTAGATCAATAGGCGATACTAGACCAGCATGCAGAATCGGCGACGGCGCATGCGCCCGGTGCCGCGCGGGAGGTTCATTTGGGCAGGCGACGACAAACCGACGAGGGGCGGGCAGGGGCCGAAGCGACCGAGCAGGTCGTCAATGAAAGCCGAACGGACCGCCTTAGGATTCGGGCCGCCTGGATGTATTTCGTCGAGCAGATGACGCAGAACGAGATCGCCGACGTGCTCGGCGTCGGCCGCGTCACCATCGTGCGCATGCTGGCGGAGGCGCGCTCGCGCAACGAGGTGAAGATCACCATCGAGAGCGAATTGTCGGAGATCGTGCGGCTGGAGCGCGCGCTGGAGCGCACGTTCGGCCTGCAGCAGGCGCTGGTGGCGCCGCTCACTGCCCCCAATGCCGATCCGATCCCCGCGATCAGCGCCAGGACCGGTATTTTCCTGTCCGACACGATGAAGTCAGGCATGCGCGTCGGCGTTGGCTGGGGCCGGACATTGTTGTCAAGCCTGCCGTTCATCAGCGCCAAATCGCTCACCGATTTCAAGGTCATTTCGCTGCTGGGCGGCGTCGGCGTCGCGCGGCGTTACAACCCGGCGGAGTTCGCCTGGCGTTTCGCCCAGGTCTTCCAGGGCGACGGCTACCTGATACCCACGCCCGCCGTCGTCGACAGTGTCGAAACCAAGATCGCGCTGGTCGAACGATGCGGCCTGCAGGAAATTTTCGAGATGGCCGACACGCTCGATGCCGTGCTGCTCTCGATCGGCGGCATTGCCTCGGCGACCACCTTCTATCGCGGCGGCTTCCTCAAGGAGGCGGAGCGCGAGGCGCTGGTGTCGCGCGGGGCTGTCGGCGATCTGTTGTTCCATTTCTTCGACCGCAATGGCGATCTGGTCGACCATCCGATCAACAGCCTGGTGATGTCGGTGGATGTCGACCGGCTGCGCAAGGCGCCGATCCGCATCCTGACCTCCGGCGGCGAGGAGAAGATCGAAGCTCTGCTCGGTGCCATGAACCTGATAGCGCCGACAATCCTGATCACCGATGAGGAGAGCGCGCGGCGCATGCTCGAGGCGGTCAGCGAAAGCTGAAGGAGCCCGTGGGTAGTCCGGCCGGGCCCAGCTGTGCTGTCTGGATTCCTTAACGCCGGTGGTTTTCGCGGTGCACGCATTGCTCCCGTCATGTGCATCGGCTATCCGACCTCTTGGACAGATGAAGCAAACGGAGCCCGGCATGACAAACAAGACGATCCTTAAATTTGGCGCGGTGGAGCACGCGGAAGCTGGCGATCTACCCGGCTGGATCGCGGTCGAAGGCAGACCGACCATGCAAACCGCCGTCCAGCACACGACAGAGGACGGCAAGGTGATGTCGGGAACCTGGCGGGCGACGCCCGGCACCTATCACGCGACCTACACCGACTATGAATTCGTGCATATGATCGCCGGCCGCATCATCATTACCCCCGACGGCGGCACGCCCGTCGAGGTCGGCCCCGGCGACGCCTTCGTCGTGGAAGCCGATTTCAAGGGTACCTGGAAGATCATCGAACCGGTGACCAAGCATTTCGTGGTCAGGGTCGGCTGAGGCGGCCCGATCGGCTTCGAGACATGAAGAAGCCCGTTATGGTTTGCCATGGCGGGCTTTTTCTTTGCCTCATTCGTTTCGAGAGGTTGCTTTAGTGCCCCCGTTCAACGACCGGATGCTCGCGTTGAAGCCAAGTCTGACTCCTGGTCGCGTTCAGTAGGTTGATAACGCCTCCTCCGTTTCCGTGGTTCAGGAAGAACGGACTGCATTAGGAGGCCGCGAGCAGACATGAGGAAGCGCCGCCGCGGCGGGACGCACCGGACGCAACAAGTAAACGCTCGGTCGAGCGATTGTAGCAGGTCAACTGAAGGGACTATGGCGCCGGTTGTTGCGGCCATGAGACCGGCCTGTCGACCTGCTTTGTCTCAACTCCTAAACAGGGCTCTAAGCTTGGCAAAGACACCGTCATTCATGGCGGCCCGCACACCAAGTGCGACCCATCCGGCCTTCATCGTCGCACCGACATGACAATGGCAAACGATGCGATGCAATTGCCAGTTGGACAGTTCAAAAAAACGCCGCGCCGCGCCGTAGGTGTCGTCTTCAAGGCCCTGCGCCCGCAGGATCGGATCTTCGAACGCAATGCTGATCGGCGATGCCAGGCAATGCGCTTCGTTGCGCTCCCTGGCACTCATGTATTCGGTGCCGGGAAGCGCGCTCAGGCATCGTTCCGGTTGGCGCTCGAGGAGATTTGCCCAGCGCTCCAGGCGCTGTCTGCGCGTCATTGTTGGAAATTCCGCGTTCACCTCTGCGATAACGTTTAGTTGTTCGAGTGTCTGGTGTTTCATGGTCAAGCTCCTGTTGAGCCAGATTGTCCTCATTTTCCGAGATAACGACAGGCCCGGTCGCCATCGCCACGCTTCTGAACCCCGCTTTCTCGCCAAAGTTCCATGGTGTCGATAAAATGAATGTCACTGCGGCCAAGTATGGGGGATTCCCCTGGCACGAAAGGCTGTCGACGCCTGGATCATCGCGCCACAAGTTCTGGAACGGCGGGGCTCAACTGCCTCTCCTGCGACAGCCCTGGAGGCAAAATTCAGCGATCGCCGTTCGGTTCGTTGGCCGCTGCTGAATCGCCGTTGGGATCAGGCAACGCTCGCCTTGGCGGCGAGACCGAGGTCTTCGAAACGAAACCCAGCTTGCGGACGATCAACGTGGAAAGGGAAACGGACGGAGCCGCGTAAGCGACAAGCCGCATTTTACTCCGCAGATTTCCTCGGAATTGTATAGACGATGGTTGGATGATAGCCATAGCCTGCAATGCGAGGCAGGATACATCATGCTGTTGACCGACTCCGAAATCAGGGCCGCCCAGCTTGTCAAATACGGGTCTGAAGCTCGTTACAATGCGACATCATATGATCTCGGCATCGGGGAAATTATCGATGCAGGCGGTCAACGACACAGCGAGGTGGGATATGCCGTCAAACCTCAAGAAATCGTCTGGCTGATATCACGAGAAAACATCAAGCTGCCCACCGACATCACGGCGCACGCATCCATCAGAACAGGATTGTGCAACCATGGTCTTCTCGCGCTCAACATTGGGATAGTCGATCCGACGTGGGATGGCCCCCTTTCAACGGCCGTAGTCAATTTTTCAAAATCCGAGTACTTCCTGAAGATCGAAGAGAAATTCCTTCGCCTTTCGTTCCTCAAGCACAACGAGCCCGAGCGGGCAAGAATTTTACCTCCTTCATCGAGGAAGGAATACATCGCGGAACGAATTGGGCTCGCAAAGACAAATTTTGGCTCTACATTCCTAAATGTGGATGAGCTCTCCGGAAATGTCGCCCGACGAATAATCGAAAACAGGAAGGACAACATTGTCTTATATGGCGCTGCTGCTTCTATAATCATTGGCCTTATTGTGGTAGTTCTGTCAGTTGCTACCTATGCGATAACTTTTCCTCGGTATAATCCATACGGCGACATGGATCAGCGGTTGAAACTGATTGAGCAAAATCTCAAAGTAGGAGGAGAGCACTGATGGGGCAGCCGCGATTCACATCGCTCAATGCCGCCTACGCTCATATCTTGAGAGGAATACTCGATGATGGTCGCGAAGTGTCGCCGAGGGGCCTCAGGACCAAAGAGCTGCTAGGAATCGGTTTTGTGCTAACAGAGCCCCGCGCAAGAATTCTCACGTCTGAGACCCGCCGTTGGAGCTTGCCCCTGGCGCTAGGGGAACTCTGCTGGCATTTGCGCGGCAGCAACGATGTTGCCTCACTCGCCTATTACACAAAGGCATGGGAGAAGTGTTCGGATGATGGGATTTCAATCGCGGGCAGCTGTTATGGAAAAAAGCTCTTCGCAACATCTCCTACCGGAGACAGCACCTGGAAGCGCCTGGCGAATGTATTAAGGACAGATCCGGACAGCAGGCGTGCGGCGGTTTCGTTTTTATCAGAGTCGGATGACCTCACTCAGTCGCGAGATATTAGCTGCGTCAGTAGCATCCAGTTCGCGCTTCGTTCCGGGAAACTGGACATGATGACTGTCATGAGGAGCAACGACGCGTTTCTTGGACTGCCATACGACGTGTTCCTGTTCACGTTCTTGCAGGAATGTATGAGTCTTGAACTTGGATGTCCGCTAGGGGAATACCAGCATTTCGCTATGTCGCTGCATCTGTACGAAAAGCACCTGGATCGCGCCAAAATCATATCTCAAGAATTGCCAACGGGTTCTGGTCTGATGCCGCCACTGCAGTCGTTACTGCAAATCCAGGAACTCCTGTTAGCCGAAGAGACGATTCGAGACGGTCGAGTCCTGAATGTGATCGGTGATGAATATTCGGCTCCGCTCGTTCGAGAATTGGTAGGATATCGGGAGCGCCTAGTCGCCTGATGAGCTAATTCCCTGTCGCGTACGCGACACCGCGTAGATGCGGCGAGACAGCGACCTAGTGGGCGGTACTCGCTGACATTGTGCTACATTAATTCGCACTCCCGAAGTCCTTTATGGTCGACAGCGTTTCCTCAGAAGTCCGCTCGCGAATAATGAGCCTGATACGAGGCAGGAACACGCGTCCCGAGCTTTATGTTCGGCGGATCCTCCACGCTGCGGGCTATCGATTCCGCCTTCATCGTAAAGATCTGCCCGGCCGACCGGATATCGTCCTGCCGAAATATTGGACTGCGGTGTTCATAAACGGCTGCTTCTGGCACGGTCACGATTGCAGGCGCGGTAGGCGCCCGTCTTCGAATACAGAATTCTGGGCAGAGAAGATCGACAGAACCATGGGCCGCGACCGACGCAACTCGGATGCCCTGACGGCCGCAGGCTGGCGCGTAGTGACGATATGGGAATGCTGCCTCGAATCCGACACCGATGCCTTGCTGTCAGACTTAGCAGATGTCAGCGGACGCGCGACGATTCAATCGAATTGACCAGGTATCCGGCAAAATAGCGAGCCAGCTTGGGTGGGACCGCATTTCCGATCATGCGAGCAACGGGCTCGATCTGCTCCGTCGGATAGAAAACGTATTCATCCGGGAAGGATTGCAGGATCGCTGCCTCCCGAAGGGAAATTCCGCGAACTTGGTTGGTATCGAAGTGCCCAAATCGTCCATTTGAAATGCTGTGGCACTTCGTCGTGATCGTCGGCGACGGTCGGTCCGGATGCATACGAGTATAGACATCGCTGAAGCAGTGGTCGTTGAGACGCTCGTTGACCTTACGGTGGCAGTCGAGCGTGAGGTCGCCGTATTGGGTGTTTGCCATGTAAGCGTTCGACTCCCCGGGCTTCGCGGAAGACAGGCGCTTGAGGTTCAACTCGCTCAGCGAACGGGCCTTGTGGTTGGGGATTTCAGGATGGACTTCGCCGGCCGCCATGGGCGGCAAGTGTCCGATCGCACGGAACACCGAAACCAAAGTTTCGTTCGGATCGGAATCCGGCACCAACAGCTCGGTTTTCATGAGATCGGCAAAACGCTCCTCGCGAACGAGGTCGCGCCGAACGGCGATTAGAATCGACCGTTTGCGGAATTGAGGGATGCCGAAGTTCGAAGTGCAGACAACCTTTGAGCCGGTCACGTAGCCCAGTTGATTGAGGCGCACCCTGAAATCTTCCCATATGCCGCCGTACTTGGGATCCTTGATGCCGGCGACGTTCTCGGACAACACCATCTCAGGCTTATAGCGGTCGACGTACGCGGCCGCTTCCGTCAGAAGGCTCCGGTCCTTCTCTCGTCCTTGATGCCGCTTCTCGCTCAGTTTCTTTCGCGAGAGGCGAGTGAACGGCTGACAAGGCGCGCAAATGGCAAAAAGCAGCGGAGTGGCTGGAGCTTTCGACCGATAGTAGCCCAGCAACGAATCAAGTTCGGAGCATAATTCTGCCTGCTGCCCGCCTGGGTAATCCTCGGTCGCAGGGAAAACGTCGTAGTGGAGGAATCGTGAGTTTGAATGGTCGACCGAGTCGTTGAAATTGTTTTCAGCGTACGTGAGACCGCAACGATTGTCCTTGTCGATCCCGGCAATCACGTACCCGCCGGCATCGATCAGACCGCGCGTCGTTCCGCCGGCGCCGCAAAAAAAATCGACTGCGAGAAAATTCGGCATCTTTGCCGCCTTTCGCTCGTCTTTCTTGCCGACGGAAACACTCATCACAACACCTTCCTGATGCGCTTGACGTCGGCAGGCGTGAACACACGCCAACCATTTCTGTCGCGCTTCACATCTTCGATTCTCTTTTCCCGGAACCAACGCAGGAGGGTGCTTTTCGAGATTCCCAACTCCTTTGCGGCCCCGTCCGTGGAGTAGGTCTTCTCGCTCGGCACACGAATCTCCGTGAATATATTTAATTATACTCATAGCCGGGATGCAGTCAATGGCCGAGCGGGGAAATTTGGTTGGATTCACAATCGCTTAGCGGGGGCATCGGTCATCCAAAAGACGTAGCACGGGCCGTTCCATCTACCCAGCCGTGCAACTTTATGCTTTTCACGATTGTACATTTGTCATATCTACGGCCACCGCTTGCATGGAGAGCGAATATGGTACGAGAAGAAGACAGGGCAAAATTTATACGGTTGGCATCCGCCCGCGTTTCCAAGGCGCTGAAGGATATCCAACTTATCGGAAATCTCGCGAATCGATCGAACTATGACTACACGGATGAGGATATTACGAAAATTTTTAGAGCTCTGAACGAAGAGATCAACGTTTGTCGGAAACGCTTTGAGCTCTCCGGAAAGAGAAACGGGGCGACCAAATTCACATTGGAATAGGGGGTAAATTCATGGATTCTAAAAAAGTCTGTCTGTCACTTCTGGCTGCCGAGTCCGAACTCGAAGTCGAGAAAATTCTCACATCAATCCCGGAGATGCAGGACTCAAAAAACTGGAGGCCGCTTGACGGTCGCGAAACCAACTTCAACGTTACGTCGAACCAGGCATCGGACGGCGGCAAGGCATTGACCGAACTGATGACCAACATGGTCGACGCCGTGCTCCTGAAACACGCGTACCTCAAGGGCGTCGACCCGAAAGGCAAAAAAGCCCCCGCCACCATGTACCAAGCGGTCGACCAGCTCGTTCACAAGATGCACGGCGGAAAGCTCGTGAATCTCGGGCCCAACGATCCCTGGCTCAAGCAGTTTGCACAGAACAATCTTGCCATCGGTATCACAGGTGCGAAGTCGAAGGCGGAAGGTTTGCCCTGCTATTCATTCGCCGACAACGGTGAAGGCCAGCACCCGGACGAGTTTGAAACCACTTTTCTGTCGCTGAGCGCAGGCAACAAGAAATCGATCAATTTCGTCCAGGGCAAGTTCAACATGGGCTCCTCCGGCGTGCTTCGCTATTGCGGCCGTCGCTGGTTCAAGCTCATCGTGTCCCGCCGTTTCGATAAGTCTGGTCCATGGGGATGGACCATCATGCGGCGTCGACCAACCGATGCTGATCGCATGCCTGTGGCGGAGTATTTCGTCATGCCAGGCGACAAGATCGCAAGGTTCGATGCTGAGGAGCTGTATCCCTACCATACGATTGAGAAGAAGCGCTACGACCGCATGCATTTGAATGCGGGCACGATCGTAAAGCTCTACGACTACCAGGTCGGGTCTAGGTTCCTCAGCTTCCGCGGTTCGCGCGATGCACTAAACGAGAACTTGGTCGAGACCATCCTGCCTTTCCGTATCCTTGACCTCAGGCAGAAGCCAGATCCGAAGCGCGGTCCGGACCGGGCATTGGGGGTCGACCCACGCCCTTTTTACGGGATGGAATTCCTGCTCCTTAATTCTCATAAGGAAGAGGGGCTTGAAGGCGAAGACGAAGCTTCGGGCGAAGACAGGGTTTTTGTCGGCAAGTTTTCGTACCCAAATCTGGGGGAGGTGAGCATCAGTGCGATCCCGTTGAAGCGGGACATACCTGGATGGCTCAAGCCGAACAATTCCAACAACCGGGTGTTTCACGCCGTCAACGGGCAGGTGCAATACAAGCAGACCCGTGGCTATCTTTCCAACACATGCGGATTTCCCGCCCTAAAAGACCGCGTTGTCCTCATCGTGGATGCCAGTAATCTGACATTCGCGGCACACAACGAGGTCTGGAAGGGCGATCGGGAGCACATCAGCAATACGCTCGATGGCGAGCGCTATCTCGAAGAGGTAACCAAGACAATCAAAGAGTCGCAGGCCCTGAAGGACCTACAGGCCAAGATTGCCTCCGAGGAGCTGGAACGCGCCGCGAAGACAGAGGGGAATTCGCTTTTCCAGAAGCTCGTCGACAGGGATCCCAGCCTCGCCGGTCTGCTGTCGAGCCGCGATCCTTCGATCAAGCTGCCTGCCTCCGGCGGGTCCAAGACTGGCGGAAAAGAGAGCGGAACAGCCGAAGAATTCGAAGGATCCTACAGCCCGAGCTTTATTCGGTTGGAGGAACGCATCGCGAAAAACGCTGTTGAGATTCCATTGGGCCGCAGTCGGCCGCTGGGCGCCAGAACGGATGCGGCCAACGACTATCTGCAGAGACCGGACAATCCTGGTCGAGTGATCCTCGACCCAGAGATTCGCAAGAAGTTCGGCGTGCGGGAGCACCTGAAGGACGGTCGCCTGACTCTCTACCTTTCTCCCGGCAAGGAAGATGTCGACATCGACGACACGTTCACATTTCAGATCGCTTTACATGACGAAGCGATGCCCGAGGCCGTTGGATCGGAAGAAGTGAGGGTGCTGATCGTCGCCGCCATCGATGAAGACGATGAGAATAAAGTAAAGCCGAAGCCGAAGCCGAAGCCTGATGTCAGCGGTGGGGATAAGAAAGCAGGCGATGGGGAGGATGCCCCGACCCACGGATTGCCGGCCGTCATTCTCTTGACCAAGGACGGCCGAGATGTGCCCGGCTACCAGACCGAAGAATGGCCGGAGGACTTCTCGGAGACCGATGGCGGCCTGATTCAGGACCTCGGGAAGGAGAGCGTCTACAAGATCAACTATGACAACGTCTATCATATCAAATATCGAAAAGCGGCGAAGGACGGCGTTGCCCGCGACGTCATTACCGAGAAGTACATCCTCGGAATGCGCATTCTGCTGTTAGGCTGCGAGCATGCGCTTCGCAGCATGCATCCGGCCGACGGCTCCGGAAACAGTGGCATAGGGGAGTTCATGGATGACTTTCGCCGTATGGCCGCCAGGGGCGCGGCATCCACTGTGCTGGCCTTGGCGGAGAACTTGCCGAAGATCGTCGACGCATCTTCAGTTCAACAGGCAGAGCAGGTGGAGTGAATGTCACCGATCGGTGACATTCTCAAATTGAGATGATGTGCGGGGAAGGTGGATCGCCGCGCTAGGCGACGATCCTGCCGCGACGCCGGGCATCGGCTGCGTATTCCGACAGGGTTTTCGCCGGCCGGAAGTGTCGATCGATTTCGAGCCGGAGGCCCATCGCCGTTCTGATGATGGCGAGCTCCGAGATGTCGACGTAGCCGAGCTCGGGGCACCCGTGGCCAAGATCGCAGAGGCCGAAGGCGATTTTCGGGTCTGCGGGACTGACTTCGCACAGCAACCATGTGGCGCTGCCGTTCGGATCGAAGATTTTGACCACTGGGCGGTGATCGACTTCCCGGCCTCGGGCTGTCGTACAGCCGTTGGCCAGGAGCTCGGAGAGGAGGATGGGCGGGATCATTCGTCGCCCTCCTTCTCGGAACGGACGCGGAGAACAAGGCGTCCGCTGATCGGCAGTGCCGAAAGCTGGACATTGTAGCCGTTGCCGTCGCCGTGAGCCCAAGCCGAACCGACCTTCGTCCAGAAGGCCTTTTCGCCCTCGCCCTCGATGACGTAAACGCCATGCGACGGGAGATGCTTCGGTGCCGCTGCTGTTTCCTTCAATTTGCTGGCCTCCATTGCCGACCGCCCCATGCGATCGTTCTGGAAGCCGTCAACGGAAGGTTTCAGGAGGGTCTAGCTGGCTCCGAAGGACGCTTTGCGCTTGGCCATGGCCGGACCATCCGAACGACGTAGGAAGGCAGGAAGAACGGCGCGGAGCGGTCGGCCTCAGGAGGTTATGGCGGGAAGGGCGATGCCCAACCGAAAGCAGTCACGATGCCCAGAGATGGAGGCAAGGCAAAGGAATCAGGACAGAGAACTTGGTCCCAGGTTGGTCCCGTGGTAAAGCAGGCAAAATCCAGTCTCTCGCCCAATTTCGATCAAGGCGATTTACTGTGACATTTCGAGTGGTTGCGTGGTGATCCCGACAGGAATCGAACCTGTGACCTACAGATTAGGAATCTGCCGCTCTATCCTACTGAGCTACGGGACCACGCGGCCCGACACATAGCCGCTTCGGACCGTTTCGCCAAGAGGCCGGCCGAAGGCAATTCGGCCGGCACCCGCAGGCAGCCGTCAGGCGGCCAGCGCCGTTTCCGCCAGCTTCACCCAGTAGCTCATGCCGTGCGGGATGGCTTCGTCGTTGAAGTCGTAGGCCGGGTTGTGGAGACCGGCCGTGTCGCCATTGCCGATGAAGATGAAGGCGCCGGGCCGGGCTTCCAGCATATAGGAGAAATCCTCGCCGCCCATCACCGGCTGGATGCCCCGGTGGACATGGGCGTCGCCCGCCACGTCGGCCGCCACATCGCTGGCGAAGACGGTCTCTTCCGCGTGGTTGAACGTCACCGGATAGTTGGCATCGTAGTCGACTTCGATCCTGGCGCCGAAGGCGGTCGCCAGTCCCTCGCAGATGGCACGGATGCGCTCTTCCGACTTCCTGGCGACCTCCTTGCGCAAGGTGCGCACGGTGCCGGCGATCTCGGCCGATTCGGGGATGATGTTGTAGGCGTCGCCGGCATGGAACTTGGTCACCGAGACAACCACGGCTTCGACTGGATCGGTGCTGCGCGAGGCGATCGTCTGCAGCGCGCCGACCAACTGGCTGGCGATGACGATCGGATCGATCGTGCCATGCGGCATCGCGGCATGGCCGCCCCGGCCCTTCACGGTGATGGTGAATTCGGCCGTCGCCGCCATGATCGGGCCTGGGCGGATGGCGAACTGTCCGACAGGCAGGCCCGGCATGTTGTGCATGCCGAACACCCTGGAGATGTCGAAGCGCTCCATCATGCCGTCCTTGACCATCTCGTGGCCGCCGCCGCCGCCTTCCTCCGCCGGCTGGAAGATCACCGCCACCGAGCCGGCGAAATTGCGCGTCTCGGCAAGGTATTTCGCGGCACCGAGCAGCATCGCGGTATGGCCGTCATGGCCGCAGGCATGCATCTTGCCCGGAACGGTCGAAGCGTAGGGTTTGCCCGATATCTCATTGAGCGGCAGCGCATCCATGTCGGCGCGCAGGCCGATTGTGGTGCCTTCGCCCTGACGGCCGCGGATGATGCCGACGACGCCGGTCTTGCCAAGGCCGGTCACCACGTCGTCGCAGCCGAACTCCTTCAGCTTTTCGACGACGAAGGCCGCCGTCTTGAAGACATCGAAGTTCAGCTCCGGCGTCTGGTGCAGATGTCGGCGCCAGCCGGCAACTTCGTCCTGCATTTCGGCGGCGCGGTTCAGGATTGGCATGATGGTTCCATTTCGTTGTTGGAGCGGCCGGTTTCAGCCTGGTATTTTGCAATTGTGCCCGGTGTTCTGCAATTGTGATTGTCAGGCACTTTGCCATGTTGGCGTCACATAGGGTAAATAGCACCGCGACGATGCGGTCCGCTTTTGAGGGGCGGACCCATTATGCTGGCGGTCACGTAACGAAATCTTACGGAGCCAGGGGCAATCAGGGCAAGAGGCGATTTCGGATTAGATCATGCGGCACAGGCATTTCCTCAGACTATTCTCGGCCGGCGCAATCGTGCTGTCGGTCCTGGCCGGGCCGGCGCTGGCCAATCCGGTGGTTGTCTTCGACCTGAAAAGCGGCCAGATCCTGCAGCAGCAGGATGCGTTCAAGCGCTGGTATCCGGCGTCGCTCAGCAAGCTGATGACCGCTTACGTGACCTTCCGGGCGATCGCGGCCGGTGAAGTCCAGCTTGATTCGCCGATCAAGGTGACGAAACATTCCGCCGCCGAGCCGCCGAGCAAGATGGGCTTCAAGCCGGGTTCAGTGATGCGACTCGACAATGCGCTGAAGATGATGCTGGTCAAGTCGGCCAACGACATCGCCATGGCTGTCGGCGAGAATGTCGGCGGCTCGGAAGCCGCCTTCGCCGAACGCATGAACGCCGAAGCGGCCCGGCTCGGTATGAACGGCACCCATTTCGTCAATCCGAACGGCCTCTACTCGCCCGACCAGTACACGACGGCGCGCGACCTTTCGATCCTGGTGATGGCGATCCGCCGCGAGTTTCCGCAATATGCGCCGTGGTTCTCTATCGAGGGGCTTGCGGTCGGCAAGAAGGCGATCCCGAACTACAATCTCCTGATCGGCCGCTATCCCGGCGCCGATGGCATGAAGACAGGCTTTGTCTGCTCTTCCGGATTCAACATGATCGGCTCGGCGACCCGCAACGGCCGCACGCTGGTGGCGGTTGTGCTCGGCGAGAAATCGGCGGTCAGCCGTGCCGAAGCCGCGGCCAGGCTGCTCGACCAGGGTTTTGACACGCCGGCCGCCGGCTCTACAACAATCACCACGCTGGCGCCTTACGGCGACACCGTCTCTCCCAACGACATGCATGACGAGATCTGCAAGAAGAGGAAGCGGCAGGAGCAGTCCGAGGCGCCGCCAGCGGCCGCCAAGGACGGGTCGAAATCGCCTTATCGGGAGAAGCTCGATCATGTGCCGACGCTGGTTGCCGTCGGCCTTGGCGGCGCCACCGGTCCGACACCGAAGGCGATGCCCGACGAGGGCGAGCAGCAGTATGCCGACGTGCCGATTCCAAGTTGGCGGCCTGACATGCCGGTGCCGGTCGGCGCCGGTCCGACCTTGGCGGGTTCGGCTGCCCAGGGCGACCAGCCGGTCAAAGCCGCGAATTAGCCAATGAGCGGCTTCCCCATTCCCGTCTCGGTGCTGACCGGCTTCCTCGGCGCCGGCAAGACGACACTGCTCAACCGGCTCCTGAAGGATCCGGCGCTGGCCGACACGGCGGTCGTCATCAATGAATATGGCGAGGTGGCGATCGACCATCTGCTGGTGGAGCAGGCGTCCGACGGCATCATCCAGCTTTCGGACGGCTGCCTGTGCTGCACGGTGCGCGGCGAACTGGTCGACACACTGGCCGACCTGGTTGACCGGCTGCAGACCGGCCGCCTCGCCCGGCTCGCGCGCGTCATCGTCGAGACCACGGGGCTTGCCGATCCGGCGCCGGTGCTGCAGTCGGTCATGGCGCATCCGGCGCTGGTCCAGGCCTTCCGGCTCGACGGCGTCATCACTTTGGTCGATGCCGTCAATGGCAATGCCACGTTCGACGCCCATGTCGAGGCGGTCAAGCAGGTCGCGGTCGCCGACCGCATCGTCTTGAGCAAGGCCGAGCTGGTGACCGATCCCGCTGACCTCGACAGGTTGCGGGCACGCCTGCGGCAGATCAACCCGGGTGCCGAACTGCTTGATGCCGCCGATACTGGGACAGGCGTCGCGGCGCTGTTTGACTGCGGCCTTTACAATCCCGCCACCAAATCCGCCGACGTGCGGCGCTGGCTCGGCGAGGAGGCGGCGCACGATCACGACCATCACCATCATGGCCACCGGCACGATCAGCGCGTGCGCTCCTATTCGCTGGTGCATGACGGTCCGGTGCCATTCTCGGCGATCGAGATGTTCCTCGACCTTTTGCGTTCCGCGCATGGCGAGCGCCTGCTGCGCATGAAGGGGGTCATCGAACTCAAGGAGGATCCGTCGCGGCCGCTGGTCGTACATGGCGTGCAGAAAATCCTGCATCCGCCGGCGCGGCTGCCTTCCTGGCCGGACGGCCAGCGTGGCACGCGGCTGGTGCTGATCACGCTCGACATGCCGGAAGGTTATGTGCGCCGGCTGTTCGCTGCCTTCACCAACCAGCCATCGATCGACACGCCCGACCGCGCGGCGTTGGAAAACAATCCGCTGGCGATCGCCGGGCGGTAGAGAGTCGCGCCGCGCCTCATCCGGCTGCCGCCACCTTCTCGGCGTATAGTGACGGGGAGAAGGGAGATGGCCGCAACGCCGGTGCTTCTACAACGCTGGCGGTTGGCGAAGCGGTCGGCGGCAGCGTCTTTTTCCCCGTTACTCTACGGGAGAAATGCCCGGCGGGGTAATGAGGGGCAGCGCCAACCCAGCAGAAAGCGCTCTCAGATCGTCTCGCCGCGCTCGACCAGAAAGCGGTGGCCTCCGGAAATGGCTGAAGTCTCGATCAGTTGATGGCCGCTATCGGCGCAGAATGCCGGGATGTCGATGACAGCCAGCGGATCGGTGGTCTCAAGCCAGAGCCGGCCGCCCGGCTGCATCCCAGCCAGACGCTTTTTCGCTTTCAACACGGGCAGGGGGCAGTTCAGTCCCTTGAGGTCGTAGATGGCTGTCACTTCGGCCAAGGTGACAACCTCAGCCGCCGAACATGCCGAGCAGCTTGTTCTTCAGCTTGGTAACCCGGCTCTCCTCGGCGCTCGCCGCCTGCGTTTCGGCCGGTGGCGCCTCGGTGGGGGCCGCGATGGTCGCTGTGGCGACAGGGGCTTGCTTGGCTTGCTTGGCTGCTTCCTTTGCCGCCACGGCTTGCGCCTTGGCAGCTTCCTTTTCGGCCAGAGCCTGCGCCTTGGCGGCTTCCTTGGCTTGCTTGGCGGCCTCTATGGCGGCCAGCCTCTGTTCCTCGGCCTTCTGCTTGGCGGCTTTCTCGGCCTCAAGTGCCGCCATCTTGCGGCCAGCGGGCGAATCGATGCGGCCCATGCGCATCGTCTCGGTGACCGAGCCGTCGGCATTGAGTGACGGCGGGTCGATCGGCACACGCTCGCCGCGCGCCCGGCGCTTCGACCAGTCGGAGACGATGCTGGCTTCCTTGATGCCGGCGATGGTCGGCTTGGGGGCGGGCGTACTGGATTTCAGCGCGCCGCTGAATGCCGCGTCATAGCTTTTCTCATAATCGGCGTAGGCCGTCTTGAGAGAATCCGGCTGCGACATCGCCGGGCAGGGGCCGGTTGGATTGAAGGTCGTGCCTTCGGGGGCGACCTGGTTGAAGACATAGCGTTTCTCGCAGACATCAACCTTCGGCGGCACCTTGGTGATCTCGAAATTGTCGTAGCCGACCTTCAGCATCTTCCAGAATTCATAGTTCGGGTCGTTGCGGTAGCGCGCCATGTTGGCGGCGGTCATGCGGAACGGGAAGGCCTGAACCTGGAATTCGGTCTGGCCACCCTGGAAGGCGTCGCGGCCGAAGGCATAAATCTGCTCGATCTGCGCGTCCGTCATCGAATAGCAGCCCGACGACGAACAGGCGCCGTGCACCATCAGATTCTGGCCAGTGCGGCCGTTGGCGCGGTCATAGGCGTTGGGAAAGCCGATGTTGAAGGACAGATGGTAGTTCGAGCGCGGATTCATCTGCGCCGGACGGACCGTGTAGAAGCCTTCCGGCGCCTGGCGGTCGCCTTCGGTGTATTTCGGTCCGAGCTTGCCCGACCATTTGCAGATGTCGTAGCTCGCCACCATGTCGTAGCGGCCGTTGGTCTTGGCCTTCCAGATCTCCAGCTTGCCCTCTTCCTTGAAGATACGCGCCATCACCGAAGAGGTGCGCACCATGCCCTTGGCCCTCATGTCGGCCAGGATCTTGTCGGGCAGCGGCTTGTTGGCCTCAGGCGCAAAATCCTTCATCGACGAATCATTGCAGCCGGCGATGGCTATCGAGGCGGCGACGACTCCGGTGCGGGCGAGCTTGGCAAACATGGATAGGGCTATGTCTTTTTTCCTCGGGCCAATGGCTTCGCAACAGCCAAGCCCGCATGCTGAACACCGACGGACCGTAAGCCCGTTAACCTTGAAAATTCCTTACCGCAAGCTTCGACCAACCCCTCACGGCAATTTCATTGAACCGAATCCGGCGGCATTTTTGTGGCGAAAGCGCTCATTGCCGCCACATTGCGGTGGGCAGGCAGCTTCCGATGGCCTCTTTGCGCTGTCAGGCGGTCAGAGGCTGCGGCCCATCGCCAGGTATTTCTCGCGGCGCTGTTCGCGGAAATCGGTGTTGGCGCCGGCGAATTCCTTCATCGTCTTGGCGATGAGGTCGCCAGTCGCGGCAATCACCTTCTCGGGCGCACGCTGGGCGCCGCCCATCGGCTCGGGGATGATGGCGTCGATGATCTTCAGTTCCAAAAGATCCTGCGCGGTGATCTTCATGTTGGTCGCCGCGTCCTTGGAGCGCGTGGTGTCGCGCCACAGGATCGAAGCCGCACCCTCCGGCGAAATCACCGAATAGATGGCATGTTCGAGCATATAGACGCGATTGGCGGTGGCGATGGCGATGGCGCCGCCCGAGCCGCCTTCGCCGATGACCACGGAGATCGATGGTACCTTGAGCGCAAGGCAGGCCGAGGTCGAGCGGGCAATGGCTTCGGCCTGGCCGCGCTCCTCGGCACCGACGCCGGGATAGGCGCCCGCGGTGTCGACCAGCGTCAGGAGCGGAATCTTGAAGCGGTCGGCAAGCTCCATCAGCCGCACGGCCTTGCGATAACCCTCGGGGCGCACAGAACCGAAATTGTGCTTCAGGCGGCTTGTCGTGTCCGAACCCTTTTCCTGGCCGATGATCGCCACCGGCTCGCCGCGGAAACGGGCGAAACCGCCGACGATCGCCTGGTCCTCGCCGAAATTGCGGTCGCCGGCGAGCGGCGTGAAGTCACTGAACAGGCCCTTGATGTAGTCGACGCAATGCGGCCTGTCGGAGTGGCGCGCCACCTGCACCTTCTGCCACGGCGTCAGTGCCTTGTAGAGATCGCGCAACGCGTCGCGCGACCGCTTTTCCAACCTGGTGATCTCATCGGCGACGTCGACCGCTTCGCCGTTCTCGGCAAGCTTCTTCAGCTCGAGGATCTTGAGCTCAAGATCCTGCACCGGCTTTTCGAAATCGAGGTAATTGTACATGCTTGAGCGGACCGATACGTCGGAAGGCAAGGACCGCGGAACCCTTGAAACCAAGGCTCCGGGCAGTGAAATGTCGTCCTCACATAGCGATATGAGGCCTAGTCGGCAAGCGGGTGATGATCGTTGACCAGCCGCACCAGCCGCTCTTCCAGCACATGGGTGTAAATCTGTGTCGTCGATATGTCGGCATGGCCAAGCAGCTGTTGCACGGCCCTGAGGTCGGCGCCGTTCTGCAGGAGATGGCTGGCGAAAGCATGGCGCAGCACATGCGGCGATATCTTGGCCGAGGCGATGCCGGCGCGCGCCGCCAGCCCCTTGAGGTCGCGGGCAAAGACCTGGCGCGAGAGATAGCCGCTGTCGGATGCTGCCGGAAACAGGAACGGGCTTTCGACGAAGGCGGGCACCCCGGCCCGGGCGGCAAGCCAGGCACGCATTGCGGTGCGCGCCTTGCCCGACAGCGGCACCATGCGCTCCTTGTCGCCCTTGCCGCGCACTATGAAGAAACGGTCGTCCCGCTGCGCCACCGTTACAGGCAAGCCGACAAGCTCGGAAACGCGCAGTCCGGTGGCGTAGAGCACTTCGACCAAGGCATGCAGGCGCAGCGCCGCCAGCCTGTCACCATGGCCGAGCGCGGCATCGCCGGCCTCGAGTGCTGCGCGGTCGATCAGGCGGCCGGTCTCGGCCTCGCTCATCGTCTTGGGCAGCGGGCGGCCCTTTTTCGGGCTGTCCAGCGTGCCGGTCGGGTCGTCGCCGCGCAGACCCTCGGCATAGAGGAACTTGAAGAACTGACGGATCGCGGACAGTTTGCGCGCCTGCGATGTTGGCGCGAAGCCGCGCGCGGCGATCTCGTCGAGATAGGCGCGGATATCGGCCGCGGCCGCACCGGCGAGCCCGCCATCGATTTCGGTCGAAGCGTCCTCGAGGTCGCGGCGGTAGGAGGAAAGCGTATTCTCGGCAGCGCCGCGCTCGGCGCTCATCATTTCCAGGAAGGCTTCGATGCGGGCGGCGCTGTTCATTTCCTTCAGGCGGTTCCGAGATCGGTTTCTTCTTGGAGCTCAGTTTTTCCTGGAGCTCAGTTTTTCCGGGGATTCAGCTTTTCCTGGGGGATGCGCACGCTCATCTCCGCTTTTTTCGGCTCGACGAACATCACAAGCGCGAACATCGTACCATAGGCAATGCCGGCCAGAATCGCGAGGGTCACGACAAAGCGAAACAATGTCGGCATCAATTTTCGCTCGTCTTCTTGTTCTGCGTTTCCAAACCCTGTGCCCTTATGGGACGCCAATCCGGCCAATTCAAGAACAAGCGGAGGCCTGTTCGCAACTTCTGATGCGGGCGTCCGTCTGCCCATATCGGGCTTAGGGCGTTCGGCACGCTTGACGCAAACCGGCTTTTCATGTCGATACGCCGGCAAAGAGGGCCCAAGAAACGCCGATGAACGCACAGGCAAATCCTCCAGGCGAGACCCATGCCGCGCTGCTTGGCCAGTTGGGCAACCGGTCCATCGTGTTTGTCGGGCTGATGGGCGCCGGCAAGACGGCGATCGGCCGCAAGGTGGCGACGATGCTGGCGTTGCCGTTCATGGACAGCGACCATGAGATCGAAAGCGTTTCGCGCATGACCGTCCCTGAACTATTCGAGCGCTACGGCGAGACCGAGTTCAGGGCCCTGGAGCAGCGTGTCATCCTGCGCGTGCTGGAGAACGGCCCGCAGGTTCTGTCCACCGGTGGCGGCGCCTACATGAACGCGCAGACGCGCGAGGCCATCGCCGCCCGTGGCGTGTCGGTGTGGCTGAAGGCAGAGCTCGACCTTCTGATGGACCGTGTTTCCAAGAAGCAAAACCGGCCGCTCCTGAAAAGCGCCGATCCGCGCGCCGTGCTGGAGCGACTGATGGGGGAGCGCTATCCGGTCTATGCGACATCGGATGTCACCGTGCCCACCCGCGACGACCGCAAGGAGGTCATCGCGGCCGAGGTGGTGGAGGCGCTGTGCCGGCATTTCGGCATCGATGCGATCGTCGCGACGGGCGAGGTCGAATCATGAGCGCGGATCAGCCAGTCACCGTCGAAGTCGGGCTCGGCGACCGGGCCTACGACATATTGATCGGCTCCGGCCTGCTTTCGCGCGCCGGCACCGAGATCGCGCGCCGCCTGCCGGGCACGCGCGCCGCTGTCGTTACCGACGAGAATGTCGCCGCCGCGCATCTCGATACGCTGAAGGCCGGGCTCGAGAAGGGCGGCATCCAGCCCGTTGTCATCACGATGCCGCCCGGCGAGAAGACCAAGAGCTTCGCCCATCTCGAGGAGGTGGTCGATGGCGTTCTGGCCGCCAGGCTGGAGCGCGGCGACGTGGTCGTCGCGCTTGGCGGCGGCGTCATCGGCGATCTCACCGGTTTTGCCGCCGGCATTGTGCGGCGCGGCATGAATTTCGTGCAGATCCCGACCTCGCTGCTGGCGCAGGTCGATTCCTCGGTCGGCGGCAAGACCGGCATCAACAGCCCGCGCGGCAAGAATCTTGTCGGCGTCTTCCTCCAGCCCAAGCTGGTGCTGGCCGACACCGAAACGCTCGACACGCTGCCGGTCCGCGAATTCCGCGCCGGCTATGCCGAGCTTGCCAAATACGGGCTGATCGACCGGCCGGAATTCTTCGCCTGGCTGGAAGCGAACTGGGCCAAGGTGTTCGCCGGCGGTCCGGAGAGGGCGCAGGCGATTGCCGAGGCCTGCCGCGCCAAGGCCGATGTCGTCGCCCGCGACGAGTTCGAGACCGGTGACCGGGCGCTGCTCAACCTCGGCCACACGTTCGGCCATGCGCTGGAGGCCGCCACGCAGTATGACGGAACCCGCCTTGTCCATGGTGAAGGCGTCGCCATTGGCATGGCGCTGGCGCATCGGTTCTCGTCGCGGCTCAACCTGGCGAGCCCCGATGACGCGGCGCGCGTCGAGACGCATCTGCGCGCCGTCGGCCTGCCGTGGCGGATGGCCGACATTCCGGGCGACTTGCCCAATGCCGAGGCGCTGCTTGCCTTCATCACCCAGGACAAGAAGGTGTCGCGGGGCGCACTGACCTTCATCCTGACGCGCGGCATCGGCCAGGCCTTCATCGCCAAGGACGTGCCGGCTTCGGAAGTGCTGTCATTCCTCAGGGAAAACCATCCGGTCAGCAGGAAGGCCGGCTGAGATGGAGACCGGCTGGATCGTTGCCGCTGTCCTTGCCGTCCTCGTCCTGTTGGCCCTTGCGTTGCGCAAGAGCCTGCTGGCCGTGCTCGGCTATGAGTTGTCGCGCATCGAGCCGCAGCGCTCGAGTGAGGCCGAATTGCGCGGCGCGGTCGATGATTTCCGCCGCGATGGCCAGGTGGTGCGCGAGGATCGCGACCGCGTGGGCGGCCTGTTCGATCTCGCAGAGCTCGAAGTCTCCGACATCATGGTGCATCGCACCAACATGCGCTCGGTCAATGCCGACAACGCGCCGGAAGCGGTGGTGCGCGAGATCCTGCAAAGCCCGCACACCCGGATGCCTTTGTGGAAAGGCTCGCTCGACAACATTGTCGGTGTGCTGCACGCCAAGGATCTGCTGCGCGCGCTGAACGAAGTCGGCAATGATTTTTCGCAAATCGACGTGATGAAGATCGCCTCGAAACCGTGGTTTGTGCCCGACACGACGACCTTGCAGGAACAGCTCAACGCCTTCCTGCGCCGCAAGGCGCATTTCGCCGTCGTCGTCGACGAGTATGGCGAGGTCGAGGGACTGGTGACGCTGGAAGATATCATCGAGGAGATCGTCGGCGAGATCGCCGACGAGCACGATGTCGACATCCAGGGTGTCAAGCAGGAGGCCGACGGTTCGGTCGTCGTCGACGGCACGGTGCCGATCCGCGACCTTAACCGGGCGCTCGACTGGAACCTGCCGGACGAGGAGGCGACCACGATTGCCGGCCTCGTCATCCACGAGACGCAATCGATCCCCGAGGAGAAGCAGGCTTTCACCTTCCACGGCAAGCGCTTCATCGTCATGAAGCGCGACAAGAACCGGATCGCAAGGCTCAGAATCAGACCCGCGGCCGACGCTTAGACCAGGATTGTCGGATTAGGATCATGCTTACGCTCAGCAGTCCTTGGTCCAGCGTTCGCTGAGCGTCGCCCCCGTTTCGGCGTCGATCGCCACCAGGCTAACTTCGTAACCCCAGAGATTTCGGATGTGGCGAAGGGTTGCGTCGCGGCTTTCATTCTCGAGCATGATGCCATTCTTCACCTTGTGCTGCAGCCGCAAATGCCTGTCCCCGAGCAGGGCCACGTCCACGACCTGGATATCCGGCCGGCTTGCACCCAAATCATAGCTCTGGGCCAGCGCGGCCCTTATCCTGTTGTAGCCGCGCTCGTTGTGGATCGAAGCGACCTCGTAGTGCGGTTGCTCGGCTCCGTCGCCCAGCACGAAGAACCGCCATTTCCGGATCAGGGTCGGACTGAGATATTGGCGGATGAAGGACTCGTCGCGGTGATTGGCCCAGGCGTCGAGCAAGGTTTCAAGCCAGTCGCCACGGCCGGCAATGTCGGGGAACCAATCGCGATCCTCCGCTGTGGGTTCGGTCGAGATGCGCTGGATGTCCTGCATCATGTCCAGACCCAGAGCATAGGGATTAATGCCGGAAAACCGCGGGTCGTCGAAGGACGGCTGGAAGATCACATTCGAATGGTTGCGCAGGATTTCGAGCATGGCGCCTTCGCTGATGCGGCCACGGTCGAAAAGCGTGTTCATGAGCGTGTAGTGCACGAAGGTGGCGCAACCCTCGTTCATCACCTGGGTTTGCCGCTGCGGATAAAAATACTGGGCAATGACGCGGACGATCCTGACAATCTCACGCTGCCAGGGCTCAAGGACAAGGCTGGTTTTCTCAAGGAAATAAAGCAGGTTTTCCTCCGGCAGATGGAGCGATTTCTTCCGCTCCGACACGCCGTCTTCGCTAGTTTCGGTCTTGTCGTCCTCTTGCGAAGGAGGCAGCGTACGCCACAAATCGTTGTAGGAGCGTTCCTCGTATTCGAGGCGCTCTCGAAGCTCTTCGCGCTGCTGTTCCCCTGACGGCTTCGGTGGCCGATGATATCGGAAGACGCCCTGGTCCATCAACGCGTGGGCGGAATCGAGGATTGCCTCCACGGCGGCGAGGCCATGTCGTTCCTCGCATCGGGATATATAGCTCTTGGCGAAGTTCAGATAGCTCAGAATCCCCCCTGCGTCCGTCCATTGCCGGAAGAGATGATTGTTCTTGAAGAAGTGATTGTGTCCAAGCGCGGCATGGGCCGTCACCAGGGCCTGCAACGCCATGGTGTTTTCCTCCATGAGGTAGACGATGCACGGATTCGAGTTGATGACCAATTCATAGGCCAGCCCACGTCTGCCTTTGCGGTAGAGAAGCTCGTTGTAGAGGAAATGCTTGCCGAACGACCAATGCTGATACATCAGCGGCATACCGACCGAGGAATAGGCGTCGAGCATCTGCTCGGAGGAAATGACCTCCATCTGCACGGGGTAAACGTCTAGGCGAAGCTCTTCCATCCCAAGCGCTTCGATCTCGTCGTAGACCCGCGACAGTTTCTTGAAGTCCCAGTCCGCCCCGGAAAAGAGCAATTCGGATTTGCGCGCTGGAGTGCCCATCCGCCTTGTCCTCATGCGCTTTTGCGCAGTGCCGGCTGCCTGGCGAAGAGTTCGCGAAAGACCGGATAGATATCGGCTGGAGCAGCAATGCGCTTCATCTGGAAATTTGGCCATTTTCCATCGACAGTGCTGTAGGCGCGCCAGAGCGAGGTCCCGTTTTCGGTCGAACCGAAAATATGGCTCTCGCGTTCATCGATGATCTCCACATAGGCGAAATACTGGCACAGGCGCATGAGCTTGCCGCCGAGAAGCTCTATGCAGCGCTCGGAGTCGGTGGCGAAATTGTCGCCGTCGGACGCCTGGGCTGCATAGATGTTCCACTCCTTGGCCGGGTAGCGCTGTTCGATGATGCGATGCATTTCCTCAAGTGCCGTGGAAACGACGGTGCCGCCGCTCTGGGTGTGATAGAAGAACGTCTGTTCGTCCACCTCCTGGGCCTCGTGAGTGTGTCGAATGAACACGATGTCCGTCCTCTCATAACGGCGCGTCAGGAACAGGTGCAGCAGCACGAAGAACCGTTTGGCCAGATCTTTTTCGCGCTCTCCCATGGACCCGGACACATCCATCAAGCAAAACATGACGGCGCTTGCATTGGGCTGTGGCCGCGGGTCGAAACGATTGAAGCGGATGTCGACCGGATCGACATAGGCAACTCGCCTGCGGCGACGTTCCAGCCGGTCGAATTCCTCGCGCAAAGCCGCGATCCGCTCGCGCCTTGCCGTGTCGAGCGGTTGTGCTTCCAGTATGGCGATCTGCATGGCGATCGCGTCCAACTGCGCCTGTTTGGGACGCCGAAGCGCGATGCGGCGGCCATGGCTGTTGCGCATGGTGCGGCCGACATTGATGTTGGTCGGCGAGCCGCTGGACGCGAAGCCCGCCCGCTTTGGTTTGAACGTCAGTATCTGCTTGAGATTGAGCTTGACCAGATCTGGCAGTTCCAGATCCTCGAAGAAGAGGTCGAGAACCTCCTCGCGCGACAGCACGAAACGAAAATCGTCTTCGGATTCCTTGTTTCCGGGAGCGGAGGAGCCCATGCCTCCCCGCCCGGGCTTGGGGATCAGATCCCCGGAAATGTAAGTCCTGTTTCCGGGCAGGACGTGCTGGCGCCGGCCGCTGTTTCCGGCATCGCTGAACACCGGCTCGCTGGTGTCCTTATGCGGCATGGGCACGGCATGCTCGCGGCCGACCTCAGCGATGCGGCCCTCGCGGACCTTGTCGCGGATGCTTCGCTTGAGTTCCTCGCGCGCGCGCTTTAGGAAGCGCTGGCGATTGCCCAGGCTCTTGTCCTTCGGATTCAGGCGGCGGTCGATAAAAATCGGCATGGAGCGTTCGGGCTTGCCTCAACCCGCCTTGTTCACGCGCATGTACCAGTCGACAAGCCGGCGCACCTGCCGCTCCGTATAGCCGCGTTCCACCATGCGCTGCACGAATTCATTGTGGCGCTTTTCCGTGACACTGTCCTGCTTGGAGCCGAAGCTGATCACCGGCAGCAGGTCCTCGACCTGGCCGAACATGCGCTTTTCGATGACTTCGCGCAGCTTTTCGTAGCTTGTCCAGGACGGGTTGCGGCCATGATTGCGCGCCCGTGCCCGTAGCGTGAACTTGACCACTTCGTTGCGGAAGTCCTTGGGATTGGCGATGCCGGCCGGCTTCTCGACCTGCGACAATTCCTTGTCCAGAATCTCACGGTTGAGGATCTGTCCCGTGTCGGGATCCTTGTAGTCCTGGTCCTCGATCCAGGCGTCGGCATAGGCGATGTAGCGGTCGAAAAGGTTCTGGCCATACTCGCTGTATGATTCCAGATAAGCCTTCTGGATTTCATGGCCGATGAACTCGGCATAGCGCGCCGCGAGTTCCGACTTGATGAATTCGAGATAGGCAGCTTCCGTCTCCTTCGGGAACTGCTCGCGCTTGATCGCCTCTTCAAGAATATACATCAGATGCACGGGGTCCGCCGCGACCTCGTTGGTGTCGTAGTTGAAAGTCTGCGACAGTATCTTGAAGGCAAAACGTGTGCTTACGCCGGTCATGCCCTCGTCGACCCCCGCGGCGTCGCGATATTCCTGAACCGACTTGGCCCTGGGATCGACCTCCTTGAGGTTTTCGCCGTCATAGGCGCGCATCTTGGTGTAGAGCGGCGAATTTTCATGCGCCGCAAGACGGGTCGAGACCGTGAACCGGCTGAGAATGTCCAGCACCTCAGGCGCGCAGGGGCTGCCAGCCAGTTCGCTCTCGCGCAACAGCTTCTCGTAGATATGCCGTTCTTCGGTGATGCGCAGGCAGTAAGGCACCTTGACCACGAGAATGCGGTCGAGAAACGCCTCGTTGTTCTTGTTGTTTTTGAACTGCTGCCACTCCGATTCGTTCGAATGGGCAATGATGATGCCCTGATAGGGGAAGGAGCCGAAATTCTCGGTGCCATTGTAGCTGCCTTCCTGGGTCGCGGTGAGCAGCGGATGCAGGACCTTGATGGGCGCCTTGAACATCTCGACGAATTCGAGCAGGCCTTGCGTGGTCCGGTTCAGGCCGCCGCTGTAGGAATAGGCGTCCGGATCGGACTGGCTGAAATTTTCCAACTGTCTGATGTCGACCTTGCCGACCAGAGCCGAGACGTCCTGGTTGTTCTCGTCGCCGGGCTCGGTCTTGGCGATCGCGATCTGGCGCAGCCTCGACGGCATCAGCTTGACGACGCTGAATTTGGAAATGTCACCGGACAGTTCGTCCAGCCGCTTGGCCGCCCAAGGCGAGATAAGTCCGTTGAGGCGGCGCCGGGCTATCCCGTATTTATCCTCCAGCAGGTCGCCCATGCGATCAGGATGGAAAAGGCCAAGCGGGGATTCGAAAATCGGACTGATCTGGTTGCCGACCTTGAGCGTGTAGATCGGTCGCTCTTCCATCAGTTTCTTCAGCCTTTCGGCAAGAGAGGATTTGCCGCCGCCAACGGGGCCGAGAAGGTAGAGGATCTGCTTGCGCTCCTCCAGTCCCTGGGAGGCATAGCGGAAATATCCGGCGATCCGCTCGATCGTATCTTCCATTCCATAGAAGTCGGAGAAGGAGGGATAGATTTTGACGGTGCGGTTGGAGAAGATGCGCCCGAGCCGCTCATCCTTGCTGGTGTCGACGAGGTTCGGCTCGCCAATCGCCTCGACCATGCGCTCGGGGGCCGAGGCGTACATCGACTTGTCTTCGCGGCAGGCCAGGAGATATTGCTGGAGACTGATCTCCTCCTGAGCCGCCTTGGTATAAATCTCTGAGAACAGATTGAAGACGTCAGACTGGTTCTCACCCATGATGCTTACCCTCAGAGCCGTTTTTGGCTGTCGAACGGCCACTTACCTATTCAACTGTCGGAACGCATTGTTGTTCCCTTCACATCAACGGGAGTACGTGCACTGCACATGAAACCGGGGATGCTGCCCATGCGTTGGACGCTCGCCATGGAACAGGAGAGATGGCGGGAGCACAATGATTGACCGACGAAGATTTGTCCTGGCTTCGATGGCGACGATGCTGCCACGGCGCGGGTCGGCCGCCTTGCGCGGCCCGGTGCCAAGGACCTTCGACTACGGGCCGGCCAAGCTCGACATCTATGCGCCCGATGGCGCCAGGGGCTTGCCGGTCGTCTTTTTCGTCCATGGCGGCACCTGGCAGTTCGGCAAACGTACGCAGGTGAACGCCAAGCCGGCCTTCCTGCTCGCCAATGGGTTCTGCTTCGTCTCGATCGACTACCGCATGCTGCCGCAAGCCGATGTCGCGACCCAGGCCGGCGACGTCGAAAGGGCCTATGCCTATGTCAGGGCCAACATCGCCCGGCTTGGCGGCGATCCCAGCCGCATCGTCGGTATGGGTCATTCGGCCGGCTGCCATCTGATTGCCTTGACCGGCATGCGCGGCGGATTGCCTGGCGTGGCGGCGCTCATCCTCGACGACACCAGGGCCTATGACCTTGCAGCACTCGAGAAAAACGGCGGCATGGTGCGGGCCTATGCGCGGGTTTTTTCCGATCCCTCGCAATGGGCGGCATTGTCGCCGGCCAGCTATGTCGACGGCCGCAAGCATCCGCCGACCTTCATCGCCTATTCCCGCGCCGAGGGTCGTCGCCAGGACTCCAAGGCTTTCGCCGAGCGCCTGCGCGCCACGGGCACGCAAGTGACGCTGTTCGACGGCAGCGCCTACACGCATTTGTCGATCAACCGCGATTTCGGCGAAGACGGCGACGCGTTGACCGCCGCCGCGCTGGCGTTCCTGAAATCGACGGTCGGCTGATCCCTGCCGATTTCCGTCCGCCCCCTCTGTCACTGGATCATGCCAAAAGCGGCGGCGGGATATTGCCGCGCGGACGTCCGTGGGTGCAATTGCGCTATCTGTTTGTCTTGACGCAACTCCGGACGGAAAACCGATTCACGCTTTTCCCGGAATTGCTCCTCGATCGTGAGCGGGAGAAAATTGCATGAACGGTGCCGCTGTCCTGTGCGATGTGCTGCTGGCCAATGATGTGACGGTCTGCTTCGCCAATCCCGGCACCTCCGAGATGCATTTTGTGGCCGCGCTCGACCGCAAGCCTGAAATGCGCTGCGTGCTCGGCCTGTTCGAGGGCGTCGTGACCGGTGCCGCCGACGGCTATGCGCGCATGACCGATCGTCCCGCAGCGACGCTGCTGCACACCGGCCCGGGTCTCGCCAATGGGCTGGCCAATATGCACAATGCCCGGCGTGCGTTCAGCCCGATGATCAACATCGTCGGTGACCATGCCTCCTATCACCTGCCGCTCGACGCACCGCTCACCAGTGATATCGAAGGCCTTGCGGCGCCGATGTCCAAATGGGTTCGCCGCATCGAGGGGCCGGCCGATGTTCAGCCGGCGACGGAGGCGGCCTTTCGCGCCTCGCTCACGCCGCCGGGCGTCACGACGCTGATCCTGCCGGCTGATGCTGCCTGGGGCGACGCTGCGATGGCCTCGTCGGGCAAGGTCGTCCTTCCGCCGCCGCCTGCCGTCGGCATGGACGCCGTGCGCAAGGTCGCCGCTGCGATCCGGAGCGCTCCAGGCCGCGTCGGCATGGTCGTTCGCGGGCGGGCCGCACGGGCCGATGGGCTCGAGATCGCCGGCCAGATATCAGCCGCCAGCGATGTCCGTCTGTTCAGCGAGGTGCTGATCGCGCGGATGCAACGTGGGCGCGGGCGCGTGGCGCCGACACGCATTCCCTATCCAATCGATGCGGCGACGGTGTTGCTCAGGGATATCGACGTGCTGGTGCTGGTCGGCGCGCGAGAGCCGGTCGCCTTCTTCGCCTATCCGGGAAAGCCCGGACGGCTTGTCAGGGAAGACTGCCAGGTGATGACACTTGCCGCCCATGGCGATGACCTGCAAGCGGCGCTGGAGGCGCTCCGCGATGAGCTCGGTGTCAAGCCGTCGCGGCAGATGATGTCCGCGACCGCCTTTCCTGAGGAGGCAACCCCGAGCGGCAGCCTGACGGATGATGCCATCGCGCTGTCGGTGGCGCGCAAGCTGCCTGACAACGCGATCGTCTGCGATGAGGCGGTCACCTCGGCGCGCCGTTTCTTCGCGCTGTCGGCCTTCGCGGCGCCGCACGACTACATGATGGGCACGGGCGGATCGATCGGCGGCGGCATTCCGATGGCAACCGGAGCCGCGATCGCCTGTCCCGACCGCAAGGTGATCAATCTGGAGGCCGATGGCAGCGGCATGTACACGGTGCAGGGCCTGTGGACGCAGGCGCGGGAAAACCTCGACGTGGTGACGATCATCTTCTCCAACCGCACCTATGCGATCCTGCACGGCGAGATGCGCAATGTCGGCGTGAATGCCATCGGCGAGAACGCCAAGCGCATGCTCGACCTCGACCAGCCCGCGCTGGATTGGGTTTCGCTGGCCAAAGGCATGGGCGTGGAGGCGGCGCGCGCCGACACATGCGAGCGATTCGACGCGCTGCTGGACAGCGCCTTGTCGCGGCGCGGTCCGTTCCTCATCGAAGCGGTGATCTGAACGTTTGCGAAAGGCGAGCCGTAGCTCGCCGGCTGAACGACCTACCAGCGGGTCTTTTCGCCGGGAGCCGCCGGTTCGATTGCCAGCGCATGCACACCGGCCTTCAATTCGTCGGCAAGCAGTTCGTTGACGGCGCGGTGGCGGTCGATGCGGCTCATGCCGGCAAAGGCGGACGCGACGACGCGGACGCGAAAATGCGTCTCGCCGGTACCGTCATAGGCACCGTGATGGTCGGAGCCATGATGGTGATGGCCGGCATGGAGGTGGCTTTCGTTGATGATGATCAGCCGCTCGGGCGAAAATGCCTTGTTGAGCTTGTCTTCCATGATCGCCTGTATGGACATCGCCATCTCCCTTCACCATTTGGCTGGTGCGTCAGCCTGGGGCCGCTGCAACGCTTCAACAAATAGATCGTTCGAACAAAATGGATCGTTCGTCCGCTTTTAAGCCGCGATTCAGCGGTTAGGGCGATGATCGCGAAAATGTCAATTCTTGTTTCGCATCTGCGAACGCCCCATAAATGGGTGAGATGAAGCCGTATCCCAAATATTTCGAGAAGATTCGCATCCGCCCGGAGAAGGACGCGGAGGTGAAGTCGCACTCGCCGATCTGCCAATGGGATGGCTGCAAGGAGCCGGGTACCCATCGCGCGCCGGTCGGGCGCATGAAGGAGGGCGAGTATTTCCGCTTCTGCTTCGACCATGTGCGCGAGTACAACAAGGGCTTCAACTACTTCTCCGGTGTGCCGGACACCGAGGTGGCGCGCTTCCAGAAGGAGGCGATGACCGGTCACCGGCCGACCTGGAAGATGGGCATCAACGGCGCCTCGACGCGTTCGTCGCCCGATATGGCGCAGATGCGCTCCGGCCGCGCCGGCTACTACAACCGCATGCGCGACCCGTTCGACCTGTTCAAGGGACCGAAGGATCCGCGCGAGGCGCGCGAGCGCAAGGCCAAGCCGCTTGAGGCCAAGGCGCTGGAAACGCTTGGCCTTGATACAAAGGCGACTGGCAAGGATATCAAGGCGCGCTATAAGGAACTGGTGAAGCGTCACCATCCGGATGCGAATGGCGGCGACAGAGGTTCGGAAGACCGGTTCCGCGATGTGCTGCAAGCCTATCGCGTGCTCAAACAGGCGGGCCTGTGCTGAGCGACCCTATGGTTTGTGTCGTTTTCCAACTTTCATAAGGGTGGAAAAGGCTCTAAGACCGCCCCCGAACAAAATCGATTGCCGGCGAAACGGGACGTTTCGCCCGTGGAGACGTTGAGAGATATGAACAAGGTCGATCGCGACATTGCCAACCTGCCCGACACGACGGTGTCGGTGAAGGAGAAATTCGGCTTCGACTCCAAGATGGTGGTACCGGCCTATTCGGTCACCAGCGAGCATGTGCCCGATGTCGATCCCGACTATCTGTTCGACAAGGCGACGACCTTGGCGATCCTCGCCGGCTTTGCCTATAACCGCCGCGTCATGGTCTCGGGCTATCACGGCACCGGCAAATCGACCCATATCGAGCAGGTCGCGGCGCGCCTCAACTGGCCCTGCGTGCGCGTCAACCTCGACAGCCACGTCAGCCGTATCGATCTCGTCGGCAAGGACGCGATCGTCGTCAAGGACGGGCTGCAGGTCACCGAGTTCCGCGACGGCATCCTGCCTTGGGCCTACCAGCACAATGTCGCGCTCTGCTTCGACGAATATGACGCCGGCCGCCCGGACGTGATGTTCGTCATCCAGCGCGTGCTGGAATCGTCGGGCCGGCTGACGCTGCTCGACCAGAGCCGGGTCATCCGTCCCCATCCGGCGTTCCGGCTGTTTTCGACCGCCAATACGGTCGGCCTAGGCGACACCACCGGCCTCTATCACGGCACGCAGCAGATCAACCAGGCACAGATGGACCGCTGGTCGATCGTCACCACGCTGAACTACCTGCCGCACGACAATGAAGTGAACATCGTGCTGGCCAAGGCCAAGCACTATCGCGACGGCAAGGGCAAGGACATCGTCAACAAGATGGTGCGCGTCGCCGACATGACGCGCTCGGCCTTCATCAATGGCGATTTGTCGACCGTGATGAGCCCACGCACCGTGATCACCTGGGCCGAGAATGCCGAGATCTTCGGCAATATCGGCATGGCGTTCCGGCTGACCTTCCTCAACAAGTGCGATGAGCTCGAGCGCTCGGTGGTTGCCGAGTTCTACCAGCGCGCCTTTGGCGAGGATCTACCGGAGAGTGCCGCCAACGTGGTGCTGGGCTAAGCAGAGCCTCGATGGCGGGTCCAGGCGACAACACGCGCAACAAGTCGAAGACGGGGTCTGAAGCCGACAGCTTCAAGCGCGCCGTCACCGTCTGCATGCGCGCCATTGCCGGCGACAAGGACATGGAAGTCAGCTTCGCCAAGGACAGGCCGGCGCTGGCCGGCAGCCGCGCGCGTTTGCCAGAGCTGCCGAAGAAGGCGTCAAAGACCGATATCGCCATCACCCGCGGGCTCGGTGATTCCATGGCGCTGAAGCGCGCCTGCCATGATGTCCGCATCCACACCAGGCTGGCGCCGGAAGGCAAGGCAGCCCGTGCCGTCTATGACGCGGTCGAACAGGCCCGCGTCGAGGCGATCGGCAGCCGCGCCATGCAGGGCGTCGCCGACAATATCGGCTCGATGCTGGAAGACAAATACGCCAAGGCCAACCTCGTCGACGTCAAGGACAAGGCTGACGCGCCGATCGAGGAAGCGCTTGCGCTCATGGTGCGCGAGAAGCTGACCGGCCGCGCCATTCCGAAGAGCGGCGAGCGGCTGGTCGAACTCTGGCGGCCCTGGGTCGAGGAGAAGGCAAGCGCCGACCTCGACGGGCTTTCGGCCAAGCTCGACGACCAGCAGGCCTTTGCCCGCGTCGTGCGCGACATGCTCGCCTCCATGGAAATGGCCGAGGAACTCGGCGACGACCAGGAGACGGAAGACTCCGAGGACAATGATGACAACCAGCCGCAAGGCGAGGAGCAGAGCGAGGAGGGCGGCGAGGACGATTCCGGCTCCGAGCAGTCGCAATCCGAGGACGCCGAGGCGTCCGCCGACGACGAGCAGTCGGCCGAGACGGAAGCCTCCGACGCCACCGCCGACGATCTGTCGGACGATGACGATGCCGATGCCGAGACGCCTGGCGAGGCGCGGCGCAACGACAATCCCTTCACCAACCTGCCAAAGGAAATCGACTACAAGGTCTTCACCACCGCTTTCGACGAGACGGTCGGCGCCGAGGAGCTTTGCGAAGAGGAAGAGCTCGACCGGTTGCGCGCATTCCTCGACAAGCAGCTCGCCAATCTGTCCGGCGTCGTCGGCCGGCTCGCCAACCGCCTGCAACGCCGCCTGATGGCGCAGCAGAACCGGTCGTGGGATTTCGACCTGGAAGAAGGCTATCTCGACCCGGCGCGGCTGGTGCGCGTCGTCATCGATCCGATGCAGCCGCTGTCCTTCAAGCAGGAGCGCGACACCAAGTTCCGCGACACGGTGGTGACGCTGGTGCTCGACAATTCGGGCTCCATGCGCGGCAGGCCTATCACGGTTGCCGCGACCTGCGCCGACATCCTGGCGCGCACGCTGGAACGCTGCGGCGTCTCGGTCGAGATCCTTGGGTTCACCACACGGGCATGGAAGGGCGGACAGGCGCGCGAGAAGTGGCTGAAGGACGGTAAGCCCCCCAACCCGGGCCGGCTTAACGATCTGCGCCACATCATCTACAAATCCGCCGACCATCCGTGGCGGCGGGCGCGGCGCAATCTCGGCCTGATGATGCGCGAAGGCCTGCTCAAGGAAAACATCGACGGCGAGGCGCTGCTGTGGGCACACAACCGCCTGATCGCCCGGCCCGAACAGCGCAAGATCCTGATGATGATCTCGGATGGCGCGCCGGTCGACGATTCGACGCTGTCGGTCAATCCGGGCAATTATCTCGAACGCCATCTGCGCGCCGTCATTGAACTGATCGAGACGCGCTCGCCGGTGGAGCTTTTGGCCATCGGCATCGGCCATGACGTCACGCGCTACTACAGGCGCGCCGTCACCATCGTCGATGCCGAGGAACTCGCCGGCGCCATGACCGAGCAACTGGCCTCGCTGTTTGCCGAGGAAAGCGCGCGCGACACGCGGCGCGGCGGCATCCGGCGCGCCGGATGATCCTTTCGCAGGGCGGCTTTCGGCAAACGGTTTTCGCCGCTTGCGCGCTCGCCAGTGTGGTCTTTTCGCCGGCCAATGCCAGCGGGCCGGCTTCGGTCGAGGTCTCGGCAAGACCAATAAGCCAGTTCAGAATAGGACATGACGAGAAACAGTTCGGTCCGCTCGAATTCGTCGGCGGACTGGAGATGACCTCGCCATCGCGCGATTTCGGAGGGCTGTCGGCTCTTCGTTTCCTGAAAGCGGGCGGCGATTTCATCGGCGTGGCCGATACCGGCTACTGGTTCTTCGGTACGGTGGCCCGCGACGCCGACAGGCGGCCCGTGGGCATCCAGAACTTCCGCATGCAGCAGATGGTCGACCAGAACGGCCAGCCTGTCGACGAGAAATCGGAAGTCGATGCCGAAGGTCTCGCGGTCAAGGACGGCGTCGCCACTGTCGGTTTCGAGCGCAATCACCGCGTCGCCCAGTTCAACATCGATCCCGGCGATATGAAGGCGCCATTCAAACAGCTGGATTTCTTGGTTCCGGGGCAGGAGTTGCGGCAGAACCGCGGCTTCGAGGCCGTCGCTCATGCCAATGCCAACGGCCAACACCAGGGTGGTCTGGTCGTGGTCTCTGAGAAAAGCCTCGACAAATCAGGCAACATCTATGCCGCCATCATCGAAGGGCCGCATAAGGGCGTCTTCACCGTCAAGCGCAACGGCGATTTCGACATCACCGATGGCGCCTTCCTGCCGGATGGCGACCTTTTGCTGCTGGAGCGCAGTTTCACGATGGAGGGCGGCCTCAGGATGCGTCTGCGACGCATCCACGGCGAGAGCGTCGAGAAGGGTGCCGTCGCCGACGGGCCGGTGCTGCTGGAGGCCGACATGGGCTACCAGATCGACAATATGGAAGGGCTCGATGTCTGGACCCGCGATGACGGCGCGTTGATGGTGTCGCTGATCTCCGACGACAACCACTCGATCCTGCAGCGCAACCTGTATCTGGAATTTATTGTCCACCAGGACTGAGCTGCGCACCTTTCCTCTCCCCCGTCGATCGGGGGAGAGGTGTCGAGCGGAGCTCGACGGAGTGGGGTCGACTGTTCATCAAGAGAGTTACGAAGGCGTCCTGTCAGGGTCACTGCCTGTTGGCGGCGATCCAGATGACATGACGCGCGCCGCGCTTGCCGTTGGCGTGCGTCTTGACCTCGTCGGCGGCGAAGCCGGCCTGCTTCAGCCGGCGTGTGAAACCGCTGTCGGGGCCTTGCGACCAGACTGCCAGCACGCCGCCTGACTTGAGCGCCGCGCGTGCCGCTCCAAGGCCGGCCGCGCCATAGAGACTATCATTGCTCCTGTGGACGATGCCTTCGGGGCCGTTGTCGACATCGAGCAGGATGGCATCCCAGGCACCGGATCGTATCTCCTGCCCGACATCGCACTCGCGGATGGTCACTCGGGGATCGTCCAGGCAGCCACCAAACACCTCGGCCATCGGGCCGCGCGCCCAGGCGACGACAGCCGGCACCAGTTCCGCGACGACGATTACGGCGTCATCGGGCAGTTCGGCAAGCGCGGCGCGCAAGGTAAACCCCATGCCAAGTCCGCCGATCAGGATTCGCGGCCGCCGATGACCGGCAATCCTGGAGCAGGAGAGTTTTGCCAACGCCTCCTCGGAGCCGCTCAGCCGGCTGTTCATCAGCTCGTTGGTGCCGAGCATGATCGAGAATTCGGAACCGCGCCGTTTCAGCCGCAATTCCTGTCCGCCGTCCGGCGTTTTTGCCGAATCGAGCTGGACCCAAGGGATCACGCCTAGACCACCGCGACGGCCGGCTGGCTCCAGCGGGCGGCGAGCAGCCGGTAGGGGATGAGCGCGACCACGGCGATGATCAGCTTCACGCTGAGGTCGCCGAGCGCCCAGGAAACCCAGCGCATGGCCTCGACATGGAAGACACCCATCAGCGGCGCCGTTTCGAGCGCAAAGCTGTCGTTGGGGCCGGTAAAAGCGAAAGCGGCCGAGAACGCGACGGTGAAGAAGACCATGGTGTCGAACACCGAGCCGACCAGCGTGCCGACGGTTGGCGCCCGCCACCAGCTCTGCCGACGCAGCCGGTTGAACACGGTCACATCGAGCAATTGCGCGGTCAGGAACGCGGCGCCGGAAGCGGCCGCGATGCGCACCAGCCGGTCGGCCGCGGTCTCGAATTCGATGAAGCCGTGGCGGAACAGGAAGGGCGGCACGAGGATGGAGCAGACCACCGCCGTCATGAAGCCGACAAAGACGATCCTGCGCGCCACGGCGGGTCCGTAGCGGCGGTTGGCAAGGTCGGTGACCAGGAAGGAGAAGGGATAGGTGAAGGCACCCCAGGTGAGCAGGTCGGCCAGCGACAAACCGCCGATCCGGCCTTGCATGGGGAATTGCACAAGGATGTTGGAAGCCACGACGACAAGCGCCATGGCGGCCACGAAGGGCAGGTATCGCGAAAAGGAAGGCATTTTTTTATCCTGGGTAATGGAACCAGCGGAGCGTTTTGCCGAAAGACCGGATCACGCTCGCTTTGTTCGAGCATCGAATCCGTCAACCGCTACGCGGCTGCGATCCGATGTTCAAGGCCAACAAGTGGTTGGCCGGGCGGTCGTCCCCCGCCTGAAAGACGAATTAAGCAGCAGCCTGCTCGGCGATCTTCTTGGCGATCTGCTTCTTCAAGAGGCGCGCGCGCTGCGAGAGTTCCTTGACGTCGGCCTTGGCCAGGAAGGCATCGAGGCCGCCGCGATGTTCGACCGAACGCAGCGCATTGGCCGAGATGCGCAGGCGCACATTCTGGTTCAGCGCTTCCGAGATCAGCGTCACGTTGACGAGGTTCGGCAGGAAGCGACGCTTGGTCTTGTTGTTGGCGTGGCTCACATTGTTGCCGGTCTGGACTGCCTTGGCAGTGAGTTCGCAGGTGCGGGACATGGTTTTAACCTTCAGTTCTCTCGTGACCTGCCAAACCTTTGTGCCCACGCCGGGTGGCGCGCGGTTCTGGTCAGGCGGCCTTATGGAAAAAGTTGGCGTTCCATAGTTGCATTTCGCCAATGCGTCAAGCTCCGGTCCTGCGCGCAAGCGGCATGCATTTCACATTAAGGCCGGAATTCACCCTATAAGCCGTTCCATAGGGACATGCCAAGCCGGGTTGCCCGCCTCCGGCCGAAAAGATCGAGGACCGATCCTGCCATGCTTCGTTCGACTTCCGCCCTTGCCGCCATGCTTGCCATCGCCTTGCCATCGGCTGCGTCCGCCGGTTCGCCGCAATCTTTCAAGGGCGAGTACACGGTCTCATTTCTCGGCCTGTCGATTGCGAAATCGACCTTTTCCAGCCGCTATGAGAACGGCGTCTATTCGATCAACGGCAGCGTCTCGGCGGCGGGTCTCGCCAGGCTGTTCGACGACACGCGCGGCACGATCTCGTCCAAAGGCACGATTTCGGGCCAGAAGATGGTGCCGCAGGCGTTCCGCGCCGACTACACTTCGGGTAAGAAGGCGTCATCGATCGACATCCGCTTTGCCAATGGCAATGTGACCTCGACGCAGGTCATCCCGGCGCCGGGCAAGCGCGACCCCAACAACTGGGTGCCGCTCGGCGCCGGCGACCTGGCATCGGTGCTGGATCCGATGGCCGCGACCGTCATCCATGCCGACAGTCTCGACAAGGTCTGCGGCCGCACCGTGAGGCTTTACGACGGCGAGATGCGCGCCAATCTGACGCTGAGCTATGCTTCGAAAGGAACGATCTCGGTGCCGGGCTACAAGGGCGATACCGTTACCTGCCGAATGGGTTTCCAGCCGGTGGCAGGCTACCGCAAGGGTCGCAAGGCGCTCAACTATCTCAAGGATAAGAGCCGGATGATGGTGACGTTTGCGCCACTCGGCCAAACCGGGGTATATGCGCCGATCCACGCCACGGTTGGAACGCAGATCGGCACCTTGACCATCAGCGCCAGGCGTTTCGAAGCGGTACAATAGGCACGCTCTCAGGATAGAAGAGGGCGCGCCACGGGAGACGGAATGGCGCGCGCTACACTGATCGGTTTTTCGGCGGTCGCCATGTGGGCCCTGCTGGCGTTGCTTACCGACGCGTCCGGCAAGGTGCCGCCGTTTCTTCTGTCGGCGATCACATTCTCCATCGGCACCGGGGTCGGGCTTGTCGCGCGGCTGTTCATGCCAGCCGCCGACAAGAGCCGGAAGATCCCGCCGCAGGTCTGGCTGGTCGGCATTGCCGGCCTGTTCGGCTACCACTTCTTCTATTTCACCGCGCTGCGTAACGCGCCGGCGGTGGAGGCAAGCCTGATCGCCTATCTGTGGCCGCTGCTTATCGTGCTCGGTTCGGCGCTGATGCCGGGCGAGAAACTGGCCTGGAACCATGTCGTCGGCGCGCTGCTCGGCCTTGCCGGCACGGTGCTCATCGTCACCAAGGGCGGCGGCCTCGCCTTCGATGCGCGCTACAGCTTCGGCTATGCCATGGCCGCCGTCTGCGCGGTGCTGTGGTCGTCCTATTCGCTCCTGTCGCGGCGCTTTCCGTCGGTGCCGACCAGCATCGTCACCTGGTTCTGCGCGGCGACCGCCGTACTGTCGCTCGTCTGCCATCTGGCGCTGGAACAGACGGTGCTGCCGGACGGCGCCGGCCAGTGGCTGGCCGTGCTTGGGCTCGGCCTAATGCCGGTGGGCGCGGCCTTCTACGCCTGGGACATCGGCGTCAAGCGCGGCAACATCCAGGTGCTGGGTGCGGCAAGCTATGCGGCGCCGCTGCTGTCGACGCTGGTGCTGATCGCGGCCGGCGTCGCCGAGCCGTCGCTGCGCATCCTCGCCGCCTGCGTGCTCATCACCGGTGGCGCGGCCCTGGCGGCAAAATCGCTGTTCCTGCGCAAGTCGGCGGCGGCCGAGAGCGGAGCCAAGGCATCCGAGAGCGGAACTGGCGCATCCGAAGGCGGAGCCCGGGCATGATCATGCCGTTTGCCGGCGGCATCGACGCCAATGCCAATGCGACGCTGATCTTCTCGCTGGTGGCGGCGGTGATCTACGCCTTCACATCAGGCACGTCGCCGACGCTCGCCCGCTCGGCGGCAAAGACGCTCGCCGTCGCCATGCTTGCCGTGCTCGCCGCAATGCAGGGCGGCCCGCTGATGCTGGTCGCCGCCCTTGCGCTCAGCGCGGTGGGCGATGCCTTCCTGTCGCGCGATGGCGAAAAGCCGTTTCTCGGCGGGTTGGCGAGTTTTCTCGCCGCCCACATCATCTACATCGTGCTGTTCCTGCGCAGCGGCGGCGGGCTGGATGTGCTTGGCGCCGAATCCTGGCGGGGCGCGACCGCACTGGCAATGGCGGTGTTCGCGATCGTCATGCTGGCCGCGCTCTGGCGCCGCGTCGGTCCCGGCCTGCGTCTTCCGATCGCCGTCTGTGTCGTGGCAATCCTGGCGATGGGCATGGCGGCGCTGACGACAGGCAACGCCTGGGTGATTGGCGGCGCCGTGCTGTTCATGGCATCGGACGGGCTGCTCGCCACGGAAAAATTCCTGGTGGCGGCCATCTCGCCGCATCGGGCGTGGATGCGTTTTGCGGTATGGGCCTTGTACTATGCCGCCCAGCTCGCAATCACACTCGGGTTCCTGCTGGGCTAAAGGCGCGTCGGCTGCCAGCCCGGTTCAGCCAGTTCGAAGGCGGCGAAATCAAAGCCCGGCGCGACCGTGCAGCCAACCAGGGTCCATTCGCCCAAGCTGCGCGCCGATTGCCACCAGCCCGCCGGCACGACGATCTGCGGCCGTTCGCCCGCCGCGAGGTCGATGCCGAGAACCTGCTCGATCAGGGCACTGCCTTCTTCCCACATCGACAATGCCAGCGGCGCACCGGCATGGAAATGCCAGACCTCGGCGGCGTCCTTGACCCGGTGCCAGGCCGAAACCTGATGCTGCTCCAGCAGGAAATAAATGGCGGTCGAATGGCCGCGCGTGCCGCCGGCTTCATCGCGAAAGGTCTGCGTATACCAGCCACCCTCGGGATGCGGCTTCAGTCCGAGCGTCGCGATGATTTCCGCTGAGCTGTTCATCTGTCGAAGGCTAAAGCGCGTCGCGTTGAAACGGATCGATGCGGCGCGTTTTAGGTCCTTGTTTTTTATGCATGTCGTTTCCCAAAACCAGGTCACTTTTGGGCGGCATGCATAGCACGGCGCTCAGAAATTGTCCTTGCGCTTGCGGATCTCGGCGAACACCTCGGCATCTCCAGCCCTTTCCATACCGAGATGCTTGCGAATCGCCGGATCGTGCCAGCGCAGGAAAGGATTGGTCGACAGTTCCTCGCCGATCGTGGTCGGCAGCGTCGGCTTGTTGTCGACGCGCAGCGCCTCGATCCTGGCGGCGCGCTCCTTCAAAGCCGAATTGGTCGGGTCGATGGTCAGCGCGAAACGGGCGTTGGCGAGCGTGTATTCGTGGCCGCAATAGATTGTTGTGGCAGCAGGAAGTGCGGCAAGTTTCTTTAGCGATTCGTACATCACCGGCGGCTTGCATTCGAACAACCGCCCGCAACCCAGCGCAAACAGCGTGTCGGCTGTGAACGCCACCGTCGATGCCGGCAGATGATAGGAGACGTGGCCGGCGGTGTGGCCGGGGGTGGCGATCACGTCGATGCGTTCATCGCCGAGATGAATCACGGAACCCTCTTCGACCGTTTCGTCGATGCCGGGAATCTTGGCTTTTTCCGCCTCCGGGCCGACGATGCGCAGCTTGAAGCGCTCCTTCAGCGCCAGATTGGCCTCGACGTGGTCGAGATGATGATGCGTGGTCAGGATCATGGTGGGCGTCCAGCCGGTGCGCTTGATCGCTGCCAGGATCGGCGCTTCTTCGGGCGCGTCGATGATCGCTGTCTGTCCGCTTTCGGGATCATGCACCAGAACGCCAAAATTGTCGGTGCGGCACATGAACTGTTCGATTTCGACCGCCATCGCATCTCTCCATTTTGTTGCCGCAGACATAGGGCGCCGGCGCGCCGATGTCATGTGGGAAGCACCGAACAAAATCCGCGATCCCAGACGCCTCGGGACCTTTTGTTGAATCCGGCCGATATCACGGCTACATCCCTGAAATGCATTCCGACATCGTCGATCTTCGCTCCTTCTATTCGACAACGCTCGGCCGGTTCGCCGAGCGCTCGATCACCATGGCGCTGTCGTCCATATGGGCCGCCGTGCCCAATGAACGGCTGGTCGGCCTCGGCTATACCTTGCCCTGGCTGGAGCGTTTCGGCGTCGATGCCGAACGGGTCTTCGCCTTCATGCCGGCGACGCAGGGCGCCGTGGTCTGGCCGGCGATGGGGCCGACGGCGACGGCCCTGGTCTTCGACGAGGAACTGCCGCTGGTCGATTCCTGCATCGACCGCATGCTGCTCGTCCATTCGCTCGAACATGTCGAAAATCCGCGCGAGACGCTGAATGAGATCTGGCGGGTGCTGTCGCCGGCGGGCCGCGTCGTCATCGTCGTACCCAACCGGCGCGGTGTCTGGGCGCGCTTCGAGCATACGCCGTTCGGCAATGGACGGCCTTTCTCACGAGGCCAGCTGACGGAATTGCTCCGTGAGGCGAATTTCACGCCAGCGGCCTGGTCGGATGCGCTGTTCTTCCCGCCGTCGCGGCGGCACTTCATGATGCGCTTCCACAATGTGCTGGAGCGCGTCGGCCGGCGGCTGTGGCCGATCTTTTCCGGCGTCATCGTCGTCGAGGCGCAGAAGCGGCTCTATCAGGGTGTCCCGGTGGTCCAGCGCGCATCTCGCCGCGTCTTCGTGCCGGTGCTGTCGCCGCATGGTGCGACGCGGCTTGGCCGCCGGGCCGGCGCGGAGGGTGCGGCCTCGCCGGCTCGCCGGGTGAAACCCTCGTGATCATGGTAGAAACGCGCGCCGCGCGACCTTTCCCGGCCTATCTGTCGTGGTCAACGCGCAGCCTGGTTGATATTCGGATGCCTTCGGTTTTCTTCATCTGGTTTCAGCGTCGCTTCTGAACGCAAGGACATTGGGTATGGCTGATCAACCAGACAACGCTGTCCACTCCCGGCCGGTGGTTGCGGCCGTCGAAACCAGCAGCCTGCGGGACCAGGTGATGACGATCAAGCAGGCGCTGGTGGGATCGCCGGTTCGCGAGTGGTTGCTGTGGATTTCGGTCGGCATCATGGCCGTCATCATCGCGACGTCGGTTGGCCAGGTCCTGCTCAACCGCTGGAACCAGCCCTTCTACGACGCGCTGGCGCGCAGGGACATGGCGGCCTTTCTGCACCAGCTTCTTGTCTTCGCAATGATCGCTGGCGGGCTTCTGGTGTTCAATATCGGCCAGACGTGGCTCAACCAGATGATCCGGCTGAGGCTGCGCGAGGCGCTGACGCTGGACCTGATCGACCAGTGGATGCGGCCGGCGCGCGCCTTCCGGCTGGCCAATGCCGGCGCCATCGGGGTCAATCCCGACCAGCGCATGCAGCAGGATGCGGCGCATCTTTCCGACCTGTCGACGGATCTCGGCGTCGGCCTGCTGCAGTCGCTCATCCTGCTCGTGTCTTTCGTTGGCGTGCTGTGGGAGCTGTCTTCGGGCTTTGTGTTTCACGTCAACGGCTGGTCGCTGGCCATACCGGGCTACATGGTCTGGGCCGCGTTCCTCTATGCCGGCACCGCCTCCTGGCTGAGCTGGCTGGTCGGGCGACCGCTGATCCATCTCAACAGCGACCGGTACACAAGGGAAGCGGAGCTGCGCTCCTCGATGGTGCGCGTCAACGAGAATGTCGATGCCATTGCGCTGTACCATGGCGAGGCCGACGCCAAGCGGCGGCTCGAACTCGACCTTGGCACGGTGCTGGGCGCCATGCGGCGCATCTATACCGCCCAGATCAACCTGTCCTGGGTGACCGACACCTATGGCTGGATTACCTTGGTGGCGCCGATCCTCGTCGCCTCACCGGTCTATTTTTCGGGCGATATCAGCTTCGGCGGGCTGATGATGGCGGTAGGCGCCTTCAACCAGGTCCACTCCTCATTGCGCTGGTTCATCAACAACATCGGCAGCATCGCGGATTGGCGCGCCACGCTGATGCGTGTCGCCGACTTCCGCATCGCGCTCGTCGAGACCGATGCGCTGCATGGCACGGAAAAACGCATCACCTTCAGTGAGAACGCGAATGGCAGCATGACTTTCGAGAATCTCCAGGTGGCCTCGCCGGAAGGATGCGCCAAGCTTGCCGACCAGCATGTCGAAATCCGTACCGGCGAACGTGTGATGATCACCGGCGAGCCGGGCGCCGGCAAGACGCTGTTCTTCCGTGCCATTGCCGGCCTGTGGCCTTGGGGAAGCGGGAAGATCGGCATGCCGGCGGGAGAAGCCCCCATCTTTGTGCCGCGCGTCCCGTATTTTCCGGCCGGCACGCTGCGCGAGGTCCTCGATCATCCGAACGGGGTTGCTCCGGCCAGCGATGCCGAAATTTCGGCGGTGCTTGCCGAAGTCGGTCTCGGACGACTGTCGTCTTCGCTGGATCGGTCGGCCCGCTGGGAGCGTGAGCTGGGCGATGACGAACAGCGTTCGCTTGCCTTCGCAAGGCTCGCCTTGCGCAAACCGAAATGGGTCATCATTGACGAAGCGATGGACGCGTTCGATGGCCCCACGCTGAGGCGGGTGTTGTCGGTGCTGGAAAAGCATTTGCCGGAAGCGGCCATCCTTAACATCGGGCGCGGCCAGCACAACAATCAGTTCTTTCCGCGCGGCTTGGCAATTGTGAAGGATTCCGGCGCGCCTGCGCTGAAGCCTGCCCGCGTCAGGGCTGGCGCCATCGAACCGCCGCCTGTCGCCACCCGCCGCAAGAAGTAGACTGCTTTCGGACCTTGACCGGTAGGTTCGCGGGGACTCCTTGTGCATGTCGTTGCCCCAAAGTCCGCTGGTCGTTTTGGGCGAGAGGCAATCAGGCAGGCCGGGCGCCAAAGGTGTCGCGAAACTCATTGTAGAGATCGCGGCGCCAGCGCCGGCCACAGACATAACCGTTGATCAGTTCCGGCAGCGAATAGCCAAGCGCCTTCGACGAGCGGTTGGCCATGTAGCCCTCGAATGCCTCCGGTATCCGGCCCCTGAGAATATCGGCAATGATCTGCCGCGAAACCATGTAGGGCGGGATGTGCGGATAGGCGTGGGCGATATACGGATGCTTGTCCATCAGGTTCGCATAGGCTTCGACATAGCCGCCGCGACGGCGCGAAATCGAATTCTGCGAATTGTATTTCGTCCAGTCGATATCCCCGGACAATTGCGCGCCGCACCGCCGCGCCAAGCGCAGCAGCAATTCCCGGTCCTGCATCCGGGTGATGTCGCTGTCATAGCCGCCGATTGCCAGCAAGGCCTCGCGGCGGGCGGTTATCGCGGAACCGGCGAGGAAGATCGTCTGCGCCACGAGCGTCCGCTCGAGCATCATGGGGCTCACGAAGGCCTCGGGGTTGACGCAGTTGGTGGCGCGGCCGCTCTTCACGGAAACATATGAGCTGATCAGCACTTCGAGCGCCGGATCTTCATCGAATCGGGCCAGGGTGCGCGCAAGCCGATGCGGCAGGTAGACGTCGTCGGAATCAAGGAATGTCACCACCGGTGCCCGCGCACGCTCGATTCCAGCATTCCTCGCGGCGTTGGCGCCTCGCCATTTCGCGCCGACATAGATCAGCCGCGGATCGCTGATGCGGGCCAGCGCCTCCTCCGTGCCATCGGTGGAACCATCGTCGACGACGATATGCTCAAGCCTCGGCATGCTCTGGGAAAGCACGCTCTCCACGGCGTGCAACACCGTTTCGCGCCGGTTGTGGGTCGGCGTGATGACCGTAATGAGGGGAGAGCACTCCATCTTCCCGGTCATGCCGCGTCAGCCGGTTCCAGCGCAAAAATGCGCGTCCTGTCTGTTCCTTCGATCTTCAGGATGGTCGAATGGATCGGATGTCCCTTTCCGTGACCTTCATCATATTCGTTCGAAGGGTACAAAAACCAGCCGCCCATGTCACCCCATCGCACCGAGGCTCAACCCATGAGGAGTGATGAATTCCGTGCCGAGCGCTTCAAGTGCAACACCATCGCCGCTCGGCATGTTTGCGAACCGCCGATACGAAGATGTCGCTGCCTGTCGCGGATCGCCTCTATTCTCCATGACGTCAGAGGTAATCGCTTCGCCGTCGATGTTGGGGCAGATTGGTCCTTGCGAGGCCGGTCGCTGGCCTCGACCAGAGGGAGTTATGTCATGACCGCCTATGCTGTTGCCCATATGCGCCAAGTCAAGATGGGGCCGCAGATCGCCGAGTATCTGCACAGGATCGATGCCACGCTGGAGCCTTTCGGCGGCCGGTTCCTGATCCATGGCGGCGATGTGGAGGTGGTCGAGAACGACTGGCCGGGCAACCTCATCATAATCGAGTTTCCCGACAGGCAACATGCGCGCGGCTGGTACGACTCGCCCGCCTAGTCACCTGAATCTGAAGTTCGGTTCATTGTCTTCTGGCAGAAGCGCTTGACCGACGCGAGGATTTGGTCGGCG